>JAMOMO010000362.1 GCA_027067035.1 Desulfobulbaceae bacterium | reverse complement strand
TCTCTCCCTGAAGTCACGAAGGAAACGCATGCATTTCTGTACAAACAGGGCATCCCCGACGGTGAGAGCCTCATCAATGATCAGAATATCGGCATCAACATGAACGATCACAGCAAAGGCCAGCCGCATGACCATACCGCTGGAGTAGAGTTTCACCGGCTGATACACATATTCACCGATATCCGCATATCTGCAGATGGCATCCAGTCGCCTTGACATCTCTTTCCTGTCAAGCCCCAGTATTGCGCCATAGAGATACACATTTTCTATTCCGGTGAACTCCGGATCAAAACTGGACCCCAGTTCCAGAAGGGCTGCCACCCGACCATTTACCTCAACCCGGCCGGAACTGGGTGTCAGGGTCCCTGAGATGATCTGCAGCAGGGTGGACTTTCCTGCGCCATTGGCCCCGATAATACCTATTGTCTCCCCCCTGACAGCGCTCAGGGAGATATTCTGCAGAGCATGAAACTCTGTGAAATAACACTTTGGAGATCTTCGAAGAAAGGTTCTGTACAGCGAGGGAAGCAGAAGCTGTTTCAGGCGGTCAACGGGACGTTCATAGACATGGTAGCATTTGCCCACCTGTTCCACCTGCAGGGAGAATGACTTAGAGGACATCTGAAAACCCCTTTCTGGACCACTGAAACAGATAAAAACCCAGCCATGCCGCAAGCAGACTGATCCCCCAGTAAATCAGCACCCCTGTCCACTCAGGTGCCACTCCCCAGATAAGTACCGCCCGGACCTGTTCAATCACAAAGCTCAAAGGATTCAAATAGATATACTTCCTGACCTGTTCCGGTACCGCTGAGATTGAATAAAACACCGGCGAAAGAAAGAGAAGCACGGTTGTCATCACCATAACCACATGACAGAGATCCCTCAGGTACACCCCCATGGCAGCAAGAAACCAGGTTATGGCTAGTGTCACCAGAACAAGTGGGATAACAATCAGGGGAAGATAGAGCGCGGTCAAATGGAAGGAGAGACCGGAAAGAATCATCGCCGCAAGAAGAATGACAAGCCCGACCAGGAAATTAAACAGTGCAACACCGACCGCCACAACAGAAAGAATTTCCAACGGAAAAACCACCCGTTTCACCAGATTCACATTGGAGAGAATCAGCGTGGGTGCCCGGTTGACACTTTCAGCAAAGAGGCTGTGCACAATAAGTCCGGAAAAGAGAACTATTGCAAAATTCACCTTTCCATCCCCCCCGTCTCCCCTCCAGCTGGTCTGCATAACCACGGAAAAGACAAAGGTGTATACTGCCAGCATCAGCAGAGGCTGAAAAAATGACCAGGTGATCCCAAGAATGGATCCCCTGTAACGCCCTGTCACTTCACGCTGAATCATCTGACGGATCAGACTGCGGTTTTGATACACGGCCCGCAGCATCGCCGCCGGTGAAATGGGATATGGTGCGTGGGGGTTCATATTCAGGTCTCAGCCATACTGCTCCCCTGAGCGGAAAACAGTACTCCGGGAGTATTTATATTCAGTGTGTTTTGTCAGAAAGCTGCTGCTGTACGATACCACGGGGGCACGGATAAATCAGTGATTTTCTTTACTCAAACAGCTAGTTAAAGTGTCGGCAAGTTCTTTCCCGGATTCCCTCTGATACCGGGGAAACAGTTCCGCAAGCTTCTCTTCGTCATGATCGTCAAGACATAGGACCAGATCAACCTGACGACAGAACTCCCGTCCATGGATCGGATCTGCCTGCTCTTTCAATTCGGGGATGAATTCAACACCACGTTCCTGCATCAGAGACAGTACAGCCGGATCCATGCCCATACCCCCGGAATAATATTTCACATTATAGCCCATCTCCACCAGAAGACGAAGAACCGTATTCAGCCAGCCAGGGCCTGTCTCATCTGCCTGCCCGGAAAAACCCGGGCCACAGACCAGTATGGTCTGCAGGTCCGCAGTCCGCTCCCTGGCAAGAAACACCCTTGTTCCCGCTTCAAGATGCTCCGCCTCCAGCGTCTCCTTCCATTTCCGGTAAAACAGTTTCCGGTTCACGGGCTGATGGGCCCTGGCCCCTGCTCCATAGGACAGCCCCTCATGATGAACCACAGTGGACAACGGCTGATAATAGACCTTTCCTCCTGCTGCCCGTACCCTGAAGGCCAGATCCACATCTTCATAATAGGCGGGGGAATAGTCACTGTTCATTCCGCCAAGTTCTTGAAAAAGCTGTTTTTTTATGAGCAGGGAGGCACCGGACACATAGTCCACCTCCCTCACATAGTTGTACCGCGCTTTATCAGGATTATCCGAGTGCCCAAAATTCCAGGCAGAGCCATCCTTCCAGATTATCCCACCCGCTTCCTGCAGTCTTCCATCCGGATAAACAAGCTTTGAACCGACCACTGCACAATCTGCACAGCTGTCAAAAAGCAGCAGCATGGATGCAAGCCAGCCCGGAGTCACTTCAGTATCGTTATTCAGAAAGTAGAGATACTCTCCCTGCGCCTGAGCGGCGCCACGATTCACCGAAGCAATAAAACCGCGATTTACTGACTGAAAAATAACCTGAACTCCGGAGACCCGGGCAAGATCTTTCATACGGCCATCTCCCGAGGCGTCATCCACAACAATGATCTCCACCGGGAACTGCGGAAGGTTTTTCATGATGCTGTGGAGACATTTCAGAGTGTAACGCAGCCGGCCACAGGTGGGGATAACAATGGAGACGACTGCTGTTTCAGGAAGCGGAAAGGAGAGAGATGCCATGAGGACCCCGATCTCTCTCTGCTCCCTTTCTTCCCGGGTCAACACGGGATAACTCTTCTCAATCGCCTCCAGCAGTGCCGTTTCAACAGTTGCAGGGGAAAAGAAGTCTTCAAGTACCTTTGCCCCGTTCAGGGAAAGCCTCTGCCATAACTGCTCATCCCGGTACAGTTCCACTACCTTATCGGCAAACAGTCTCTCATCATCGGCAATCATGGCACTCACCCCGTCCTCAAGATACATCCCCTCAGCCCCCGTGGAAGTCGTCACCACCGGAAGGCCACAGGCAATACTCTGGCCGATTTTCCCCTTCACTCCGGCACCATAGCGCAGCGGAGCAACAAACACCCGGGCCGCCTCAAAACAGGGCAGGACATCCTCCACATAACCGGTGACACGGATATCTGAAGCAGCAAGTGCCAGGACATCCTCCGAAGGAGAACTGCCCACAACAGTCAAACTGATACCTGGAATTTTCCGCCGTATTATCGGCCAGATTCTCTCTGCAAACCAGAGAATTCCATCAACGTTCGGCTGATGCGCAAATCCGCCGATAAACATCAGTCCTGTTCGCTCCCCGAAGGGGCGGGAAAGGGAAACCCGGTCATGAATATTGGTGACAACGGAGACCTTTTCAAAAATGCCTTCCTGCTCGAGAATCTCCTTTTCAACCGGACTCACAACCAGTACCCCGTCAGCGCAGCGACAGACATGCAGCTCTTCCGCCTTGATCCTGCCGTCAAACTGCTCCCCCAGAACCTTTGCCATTCTTTCCCTTCGCAGAAAGGCTAGATCCACGGTGTCAAAAATAATGCGGGCATCAGTCATGGCCAGTGCGGTGTCAAGGTGCTCCCTTGCCACATTCAACCTGCACAGTACCACCAGGTCAATCGAGTATCCGTTCTTCCGGAGATACTCCTTCAGACCATCCCGGCAAAAGGGCAGCCTGACTCCCAGTTCTTCATAGGCCTTTATATACTGAGCATCAGTATCCTCCGCCTGAGCCCACAACGTAAGTTCGTACCCGGCACCCGCAAGCATCTGAATCATCCTGTAGAGCCGTAATGATCCTGAATCATGGTTAAACCTCGGCAGCCAGCGGGCAACAATAAGAATGCTTTTTATGCTCTTTTTTTGCCGTCTCCTGTAGCTGTAGTCTTCCAGCCACGCCTCTGCCCCGTTCTCCAGGAAATGAAGCAGAGGATTGCCCTCTACTCCGGGATGCTGTTCCAGATAGCAGTCTGTGCTGAAAAGCGGGTGCGGGTCAGTCCGCATCTCAAGGCCGTGACGGCAAAAATGAACCAGGGGATTGGGAACGTCCTTCATTTTTTCTGCATATCTGAAAAGGTAGAAAAACGAATCAAAGAGGAGATGGGGTTTTCTCCCCTCCCTGAAACCATGTTCAAGATAGTGCCTGAGGGGCTCCACACCGGCCTGCTCCACATCCGGATTATTCATCAGATACCAGGGGAGATCAAAAAGCGGATGCGGCGAACGTCTCTCTCTCCAGCCATGTTCAAGGTAGTGAGTGAAAGGGTTCACAGCCGCCTCTTCGATATCCGGGTTCCGGCTGTAATAAAAACCGGGATCAAAGAGGGGATGAGGGCTCCTCATCTCCCGGTACCCTTTGCGGATATAGTGAATTAACGGATTTCCGGCGGACAGTGCCACTTCCGGATTCTCTGCAAGGTAGAACGAGGTATCGAACAGGGGGTGAGGATCATGGCCCTGCAGGAATCCCCAAACGAGGTAATATCGCAACAGATTCATATCGGAAAGATCTCTGCTGCAAAACCGTTCTCTGTAATAGCCGACATCAAACAGAGGTCCTTCCAGCAGGAAACGACACCGCGGACCACAGGCAAAAACAACATTCCCCACTGTATGAAATATCTTTCTCAGAAGCCCCACTTCCCCTCCACCTCCAGGAAAAATGTTATAATACCCTGACGGTTTCTGCCTGGCAGATCAGACAAGATATTCCCCTGTTCTGAAATAGTGACCGAGAACGGCCAGAATCTCCTCATTTCCACAAAAAGATACCTTCTCAATATTCCTTTTATAACAGGCCAGGTTTTGTTCAAACTTTTCAAGAACAGAGCGTGACGGTTTAAACGCATCATTCATCAGGCCATAATTATTTTTTTCCAGGTACCAGCCATTGATAAACTGCTCACAGGCATTTCTGATGGGAAAGACCATGACCGGTTTTCCATAGTACAGTGCTTCGGAAAGCAGCGTGTGACCTGCCGTACTTACAACATACCTGCAGGAGGCAAGATCATCGAGGAAATGTTCCGTTGAGTTCTTTTTGTATGTCACATTGCCGACGGTTTTATCCTCATTCATCCCGTAACTGCGGACAGGATGAGAAAGAGAGCGAAGGAAGCTGTGAAATTCTGCCGTGGTGGAATATCCATGGTAGGCGAGGACATGCTCCCCTTCAGTGGCTGTCCGCTCCATAACCTGCTGCCTGAGCAGAGGGGGGAAGATCTTCACATGCTTCTTCGTTGAATGCTGTTCGGGATGGAAGAAGGAAATAACCATATGTTTTCTTATTTTACGAAACTGTATCCAGACGGCAAGTCGGAACAGGAGCAGATCAATCCGTTTTGCAACAGGTACATCCATGGAGCAGAACCGGGCAATATGCTGGTGGTCAAGGGACAGGCAGGGGACGCCAAGGCGTCGGCTGAGACCGGCTGAAAAGGGTTCATAATCTGTAACAGCCACATCAGGTTTGAACTCCTCAATCACTCCCATGACAGTTTTTTTTCTCCTGCTCGTCCCGGGAATATTCTTAAAAAAGGAGAACACTGTGCCGGAATACTGCAGTGTATGATGAAAAGTGGGGCTTTCACTGATGGAAATTTTCAACACCCTGAATTCCGGATGCAAGAGATCATAGCCATCACTGTCACTGATAAAAAGGAAGTTATGCTCTTTAAAAAAGCGGGCAATGGTGAGGGCCCTGACAGCATGACCATGACCGGTTCCATGCACTCCATATAGAATATTTGCCATCGTGGCCACCGTTTCAATCCGTACACTCTACAACCTGAATCCGTCACATGAATCGGGAAACAGGTCTCACAAACATGTTGATCTGATAAAATTCCCTGTCAATAGCGGTCGTTTTTTCTCTGCGCCGGTGCATACCTTCGATGAAAGCACACAAGTACTGCCTTTATGCCCCCTCACAGGGATCCCGGCATGGCTCAGGAATTCACAGCCGGAACCGGCATGGCAGACGACAGGGCCCGACAGATTCCGCCGCCCCGTTATCAAACGGAAAACCCATAGTTACAGGGAAATACAATTCTTTTTCTCTCCCACTCCGGCTCCAGGTATCTATTACTTGAAAATCACTCAGGCTTCATGTTAAATTATCATATTCTTTTTAAATAGTTACCAAAAACAGTATCAAAGACAACATGTATCGCCAACAAAGGTTCATGGATTCATGTCAAGCACAAGCAGCAGACAGCCACCACTTCTTTTTTCTGGCATGGAATGGTACAATTCTGGAGTTCACCCGCTATGGCAAGCAAATTGACGACAGCCGCTCTCTCGTATGTCTGGCAACCCCATATTTTCAATCCTTCCGTCACAACAGTCAGCCGGGAAAGCAACTCGGGCCTCATCCTGGACATATCCAGACTGTCCACTGCTCAGATCAGCAAGAATATAAGCAACTTTAATAATCTTGAACTCAAAATATCCGTTGAGCAATTTTTCTCAACTCCTGTTCTCAGCCTCCTGACAGCCATAAGCACAAAGAATATCTGGATCGAATACTTCAGTCGGCTGCACTCCTGTACCCCCGAAGAGTTTTTCAGACAGGTTTCTTCCCATAAGTCCCTCCAGTGTATCCTGATAAGCGGCGACCTGCAATGTATTGAAAGCTGTTTTTCCCAATCCGCTCCTGTGGCCGGTCTGGCTGTAAAAGGCGCAGAATCCTCTGGATTTACCGGTTCAGAAAGCACCCTCAGCCTCCTCTCTCATCTGGAACGACTCAGAAAGAAACATTCCGCCAACCCCGAAATCCATATCTGGGGCGGCATATCAGGTCCCGAAGGGGCGGCAGCCTGTCTGGAAAGCGGGGTGTCCCGGATTATCTTTGAAAGCCTTCACTGGCTCACCAACACGGCAGCCGGCCATGACGAGAACGTTAGAAAACAGATTTCCCGCCTGCGGATCGACCACAGTTCAAGCATTGACCTGGGACATGGACTGCAGTTCAGAGCCTTTGACAAGGGCAACTCATCGGCCGTGGCAGAGATACAACAGCTCAGAAGCAGCCTCAACAGTACCCTTGAACTGGGAAACGCGATCTCTGCCAGAGCCAGTTCCCCCCCTGGGGCAGAGTTCGATGGCAGGCAGCTCATCCCCCTGGGCCCGGAAGCAGCAGGTGCAATTGGGTTCAGCCGCCGTTTTGGCACAGACACAGTCACCGCCCTGACTGCATTCAGAAAAGAAACAGAGCGACTCTGCAGCACGGCCCCGGAAACAGTCCGGAAAATGCTCAAGGGACCGGTTACCCGGGTGCTGGGAACCCGGTTTCCCTTTATCCAGGGTGCCATGGCCTGTATCAGTGATATTCCTGAATTTGCCCTGTCCATTGCACGGGCAGGGGGGCTCCCCACCATTGCCATGGGCATAAAACCCATAAACGAACTTGAGAAAGGACTGGCAAGGCTGCAGGAGACCCTACAGGGGTATAACTATGCCATCAACATCCTCACCCTGCCGGAGAATCCGCATCGAAATGAACAGCTGGCCTGGCTCGAAAAAAACAGGCCACCCTTTGTTGTTGTCTCAGCAGGAGACCCGGCACATGCAGTAACGCTTCAAAAGAAAGGGCTCAGTGTTCTCTATGTTACCTCGGACATAGACCTGCTGCAGCTTGCATGGAACAACGGCATCAGGCTTGTGATATGTGAGGGTCAGGAGGCGGGTGGCCATGTGGGAACCCTTTCCACTCTGACCCTCGCCCAGGCTGCCCTGGAGATAAAACGTCAATCCCCAAAGGGAGCCGGTGAGCAGTTTCTTATTCTGGCAGGTGGAATATTCAACGCAAACTCCCTGGCCCGGGCAGCAATTCTGGGAGCCGATGCAGTACAGATGGGAACCCTTTACCTGTCATCGAAAGAAATCGTCACATC
>JAMOMO010000361.1 GCA_027067035.1 Desulfobulbaceae bacterium | reverse complement strand
ATGAACATGAACAGTTCATAGGTTTTGGCACCCCAGACATTACCCGGTTTCTTGCGGTACTCATAACTCACCGCCTGAATAATAAAGGTGAAAAGAATAAGGACCCACACCCAGTAGGCGCCACCAAAACTTGTGGAATAAAATTTTGGAAAGGAGGCAAAAAGTGCCCCGCCGAAAAGTACCAGCGTGGTAAAGGGAAGCTCCCATTTACGACCAAGTGAATTAACCACAAGTGCGCTTTCAGTTTCACTTTTTGCCACCTGCCAGAGCAGGGTCTGCCCGCCCTGCACAAAGGTGAGAAAGAGAAAAAGTGCTCCAACAACTGAGCAGATAACCCACCAGAGTTGCTGCAGGCTTACATAATCTAAATTTGATATCATTTTCAGTGGCCCTCCGGTCCGGCTGCTATCTGTTTCAACATAATGGATATTTCAGCAATGAGGAGCAGGGTGAAAACTGCCGCAAACATTGCAAAGGTGATCTGAACAGAGGTGGTGGAGAGATTGGTTGTGGCAATCTTCACCGGCATAAGGCCCTGAATGGCCCAGGGCTGCCGTCCCACTTCTGCTGTAACCCACCCTGCCTGCTGGGCAAGGAGGCCAAGGAGTCCGGTAAAGAGACCAACGGGGAGCAGCCAGCGTTTCTCTGTAATGGTTCCCTTCATGGTATAGAAAAGAAATGCCCCGAATATCACCGGAAAAAGTGAACCGATAATGGCCATCAGACGAAAGGAGTTAAAGATTATATTCACAGAAGGCACGGCCTCTTCAGGACTGTCCAGATAGCCATAGCCCATGAACTCTTTGTTCACATTAAAACGCTCAAGGGCTGCTTCTGCCACCTGATCGGTGTTGTTTTTTCTGGCCTCTTTAAAGGCGGCAAGGTCGGCGAGTGCCAGTTTACCCTTCTCCATCATGGTGTTGACACCCATGACATTTTCTTCCTCGTTCCCATATACAAGATCGTCGATACCCGGGACAAAAGAGCCGGCCTCCCGATTGGCAAGCAGTGACAGGACCTCGGGAATTTTGACCTGAAACAGGAAGGCATCCTGCACATCACCAGGCTCTTTGGCACTGTTCACAATGCCCATGGCAACAATTCCGGCACCACGTTCACCTTTATAGAGGCCTTCCATGGCCGCAAGCTTCATGGGCTGTTTCTGGGCCACTTCATATGCTGCCTCATCACCGGTAAAGCCAACAAAGATTGAAGCGACCAGTCCGAAAACTGAGGCAACCACAATGGATTTTTTGGCCATTTCAACATGACGCCCCTTGATAAGATACCAGCAGGAAACTGTCAGGACAAAGGCTGACGCCATGACAAATCCGGATGAGGATGTGTGGGTAAATTTGGAGACCGCAACGGGATTAAAGACAACTTCAGCAAAATTCTGCATCTCAAATCGTGCTGCATCGGGGTTAAATGCCATACCGACGGGATTCTGCATCCAGCCGTTGGCAACCAGGATCCAGACTGCAGAGAGATTGGAGCCGATGGCAACCATCCAGGTGGAGAAACAGTGAAATCCTTTGGAAACCCTGTTCCAGCCAAAAAACATGACCGCAAAGAAGCTCGCCTCCATGAAAAAGG
>JAMOMO010000360.1 GCA_027067035.1 Desulfobulbaceae bacterium | reverse complement strand
CTCTGGTGCTGAAAAGCTACTTAAGTCCGTTGAGCTGTTTCTGGTATTTGCCTCATCATATTCAATTTCCGTGGTCAACTGGCCGGCAAAGAAGTCTGTGAAGAAGAGCAGTCCCATCACGTCACCTTTACGGCCGCCTCCTTCAGACCAGTACCCCAGAGCATCTCCGGATTCACCACCGTTGACATAAACAGCCTTCACGAACATCTGATTGTCAAAGAAGTCAACCTGGACAGACGCGCCCATAATGTGATCATTGCTGTTGAAACGAAGACCAAGTTCACTGAGTTCATTATACTGCTCATCCCCGAGCACAGCAAAGGTGTTCACAGTGTAATCACTGTATTTCAGAGATGCCTTCAAACCACGGCGATAGAGGTTGTCAACCGTATTTCTCGATTCCTGTATCCCGTTATCACCAAGACCTATTTCCATACTCAGCTTTTCACCGCTGTAACCGGTGGTCAACAGAATATCAATGAGATTCAGGCCCGATTTCTCAGGCTCCAATATGGCAGCATCCTGATCAAAGTAGCGAACATTTCCGGTAAAAGATGTGGTCCAGTTCCCTTCCCGGATAACGGAATCAGTTGCAAGATAGGCATTAACTGTATGATCCGGAAACGTATCCTCTTTGCCCTCCTCCTCTGCAAAGGCATCATCATTGATCCATTCCGCCTCAGCAGGATCCGGTGGAGGCTGCTCTTCTTTGCTGCGATGATCAACCACCCCGCGATACACAATCGATAACTCATTGCTGGAGTAGGCCTCTTCAAATCTTTCACTCTGCCTTGATCTGAAAAAAAATTCCTGCTCCACAGGATTCCCGCCGGAATCAATGGCCGAGATGTACAGATTATGTTCCCCTGACGGCAGTACCGCCACAGGCCTGAAGGAGAAACGATTTCCCTTCTGCTTCACAAGGGAACTGACATCCACTCCATCAAGCAGAACCAGAACAGGTACGTCACTCAGGACAAGACTGCTTGTCCAGCGAATGTCAGGCTTTTTTGCAATAAGCAGCTGATTTTCATCGATTGACTCAAGGGAAAATACTTCGGGTGCCTCTTCAGAAGCCGAAACTGGCGAGGCAAAGGAAAAAAAACAGTACGCAATCAGCCAGCAGCGACAGACAACACCACGATAGCCACAAAAAAGCCCTGCCATAAGAAACCTCATGACGTTCATTAGATCATTTATCAATGGTCCGAATACCTGGGGAAAATTCGTGACAATGGAACTGAAAAGTGGCCCTGCTGTCTTGCAGAATCACCGAAAAGCTATTTTTTATGTACTTTCGATGGCGCTTTCCTGGGTACAGGTGCTTTTCCCGGTACCCCACCCTCTTGGGCAGGATCAGTTTTTGTTTGGGGGGCGGGTTTACGCAATATGGTCGGTTCGACCAGAACACCCGTTTCATTTTTAGGTTTTACTGGAGCAGTTCTGTTTTTTGTCGGGAAGGTGGTTGGCTCCACAGCAGCCACACTTCCGATGAGGACAAATGAGAAAAAAAGAAACATCAGAAATACAATACGATTACAAACCATAGCAAACCTCCCTAAGGTCTTTTCCGAAATCAGAACAGTCAAAAATCTCTTCCCCAAG
>JAMOMO010000359.1 GCA_027067035.1 Desulfobulbaceae bacterium | reverse complement strand
CAAAGGCTTCGATATGGTGATGCATGAGTCGAGAAAGTATGGCTTTGTGCGGGCACTTGAGCAGAAGATTGTTTCCGTCACCGGGCGACAGCCCTGGATCCATGTCAATGATGTGGGTGGCTTTATCGGGCCTGAGGTGTTCAGGACCAAAGATCAGCTGGTGCGGGTCTGTCTGGAGGATACGGTGATGGGGAAACTGCACGGCCTCACCACCGGACTTGATATCTGCGCCACCCTGCACATGGATATCAGCCTTGATGATCTCACCGAGGCGCAGAATGAAATTATCAGGGCACGCCCCGCCTATCTGATGGCATTGCCCACCAGAAACGATCCCATGCTCAGCTACCTCACCACCGGCTTTCAGGACCATGTCCGGCTCCGTGCAGAAAACGGCCTGCGCGTGAATGATGTGATGTGGAAATTTTTTCAGGATATCGGCATTGTTGCCTCTGATAACAGCTACACGGAACACTTCGGTGATCCGATATGGGTCTACTACCAGTATCGGCTCAAAAAAGGTGATACGCGCAGCAGGGAGGAAATTTACCGGGAAGGGGAAGAGGCCGTGACCCGTGTCCGGGATCGCGGGCTTGCCCTGGCACAGGGCTATGGAAACGATTATGCCGAGCTTGCGCCCTCCATCGACCGGGAGCTGCACAGGTTTTATGACATCGCCCGGGAGGCACTCCGGGCCGAAGTGTCCACCGATTTTATCTTTGACGCTGATTTTATTCCACTGTACAGCCATGCCGTCGATCGCTCTGACCATATAGAGCAGCCCCTTCTGGGTGAGCAGTTGCGTGAGAGTTCCCGGGAAATGCTGGGGCGGCTTCTGCATTCCTGGGGTGAAGATATACCCGATGTCCAGATTGTGGTTTCAGATGGCCTCAACAGTCTGGCAATCACCGATGAAGGGCACCTTGCGCCCTATCTGGAAACTGTGCGGGATGATCTGGAGGCCCGCGGCTACAGGGTGGCGGATGAGATTCTTTTTCTCCGTTACGGCAGGGTGCGGGCCGGGTATCAGATTGGTTCTCTGCTGTTTGCAGGGGTGGATCCGGACGGAGTCAAGGCTGTTTTGCACATCATCGGTGAACGCCCCGGTTCCGGGCACCATAATTATTCGGTCTATATTGCATCTCCGAAAGCTTCACAATGGGCAGCGGGAACCGTTGATCATGATATTGTCCGGGTGGTCAGCGGGATATCTGATACTGCCTTACTGCCGACTGCAGCAGCGAAAGAGACGGTGGCAATCCTTGCTGAAATGACTTGTTGAAATGGGTCGCGTATTGTGCCATAAGGTACTGAATGATGTGAATCATCAACCTGAAGCCTTTTACCAGAGACAGGCTTTATCACCGGCGAACGGTCGTGGATCCAGGTTGAAAACGAACAGAATCCTAATGCTTTTCTAAAAAAAGGCTTTTACTCTGGTGGATTCCGGGGCCTGCGGAAGAGTACAGGCTGTACTAAACAGGTTAACAGGTCGCGTGTTGCGGCTCACTGGAGCAAATATTTACATTAACTGTAAACTGGAGGGAATGATGAAAAAGATCACCTTACTGACGGCTGCATGCTGTTTCTTTATGGCCACGGCTGTACAGGCGGAAACCCTGAAAATCCTTACCTGGAAAGGCTATGCACCCCAGGTCCTTATTGAAAAATTTGAAAAAGATACCGGGATCAAGGTGGAGGCCACCTACTCCAACAATGAAGAGATGATTGCCAAACTGCGGGCCACCCGCGGGGCGGGATTTGACCTGGCTCAGCCGAGTCAGGACCGTATCTCCTCTGTACAGGAAAAGTACAAAATTTATCAGCCTGTGGACTACGGAAAAATTGATGCAAAGCTGTTTATCCCATCCATGCTGGATGCGGTGAAGGCAAACACCAGAGTGGGTGACAAATCATATGCAGTTCCTTTCTGCTGGGGAACCTCCGGTCTGATTGTGAACAGTGACAAGGCGGCTGATGCCGACGACTGGAGTGCCCTGCTTGATCCAAAATACAAGGGCCGTATCAGCTACCGTCTCAAACGACCGACCCTTATTGCCATGGGATATGCCCTCGGTTACGACCCCTTTGCCCTCTACAGTGACGCAAAGGGCTACAAGGAGATGCTTGATAAGGTGGCTGAGGAATTGATCAGGACCAAACCGCTGGTCAAAAATTACTGGGCAAATGGTGATGCCCTGCTGGAATCCATGCGTTCCGGTGAAGTCTTTGTTGCCATGGCCTGGGACAATGGTGGCTGGAAACTCCATGATGAGAACAAGGCCATTGATTTCAAGGCACCCAAAAAAGGTGCCCTTGGCTGGATTGACACCTTTGCCATCCCTGCAAAGGCCAAAAATATTGATGCCGCATACAAGTGGATCAATTTCATGATGGCACCTGAGAATGCGGGCTATTTCACCAGCCAGGAGAAGGTTCCCACTGCCTCACTTGATGCCAATGCTCATGTGTCTGCCGAGGTACGGGCCAATTTTGAGCGCTCCTTCCCCAAAGAGACCATTGACAATATCAAGTGGTATCCACCGGTACCTGCAAAACTTGAGATCATGGAAGGTAAAATCCTTGATAAGATCAAGGCTGCCAAATAAGCACTTCCACACCTCGTAAAAGATGATGCCGCAGCCCTGTTGCGGCATCACTTTTTTCAACCGGTAATTATTTCAGTATCCAGAACCATGGCAAACGATCTCTCTGTTCGTAATCTTATTCGCAGCTTTGGGGATTTTACTGCTGTGGATAATATCTCCTTTGACGTACCGCAAGGTTCGTTCTTCTCCATTCTCGGGCCTTCCGGCTGCGGTAAAACCACCCTGCTGCGCATGATCGCCGGCTTTGATGAACCCTCTTCCGGGACCATTTCCATTCGGGAGAGAGATATGCGCGGGGTCCCGCCCAATAAGCGGCCGGTGAACCTTGTCTTTCAGCACCTGGCCCTCTTTCCCATGATGGATGTGGCTGAGAATATTGGATTCGGGCTGAAACGGCGGGGGATGAATTCAGCCGAGATAGCCAGACGAACCGAGACCATCCTGGAACGGGTTGATCTCCCGGGGTACGGAAAAAAACAGATTCGTCAGCTCTCAGGCGGCCAGAAGCAGCGGGTGGCCATTGCCCGCTGTCTGGTGATGGAACCCTCTGTGCTGCTGCTTGATGAACCCCTTGGTGCCCTGGATCTGAAGCTGCGGGAGCAGATGAAAGTGGAGCTGAAAAAGCTGCAGGCCAAGGTGGGAACCACCTTTATCTATATCACCCATGACCAGTCCGAGGCCCTGGTGATGTCTGATCGTATTGCGGTGATGAATGAGGGGCATTTTGAGCAGGTGGGTTCACCACGTGAGCTCTACAGCGATCCCCAGACACCTTTTGTTGCCCGTTTTGTTGGAGATAACAACGTCTGGTCAGGTGAGGTGACAGAGAGCGGTGAGCGGCTCACTGTGCGAACCGGAGAGGATCTTCTGTTTCGGACACGGAGTCACGAGTCCTATGAAAAAGGGAGTCGTGTCGATCTCTTTCTGCGCCCCGAGGCTTTCCGCATCGAGCCGACTGACAGCACGGATCTCAATACCTTTGAGGTGGATGTGAAGACCATCCTCTTTGACGGTGCCAACAGCCGACTGCTTACGGTGATGCCCGGCGGTCATGAGCTGCTGGTCAGCCTGCCCCAGAACCGGCAGTTTGATCATATCAAGCCGGGTGACCGTATCCTTCTCGGCTGGCATCCCGATGCCGGACTCTGCTTTAAGGTGTGATCATGAAAAGCGGATTCCGACTCAGTTTCTGGCTCTTTCTTGCCCCTGTCCTGCTCTGGCTCTTTTTGCTTATCGTCCTGCCCCATATTGACCTGCTGCTGCTCAGTTTCCGGGGCGAAAATGATATGGGCGACCTGGTCTGGACCTTTGATAATTATAAGAATTTCTTCATTGAGCCCATCTACTGGAATACTTTTGTCCGCACCGCACTCTACGCCATTGTCACCACCTTCTGCACCTTTGTGCTGGCCCTGCCCGTCTCTTTTTACATCGTGAAGCTGGCGCGACCCCGGACCCGGGGGTTCCTCACCGTACTTCTTCTTCTGCCCTTCTGGGTCAGTGAACTGGTACGGGTTTACGGCTGGATGATCCTGCTCCGTGAGTCCGGAGTACTCAACTATTTTCTCTTGAAAACAGGCCTTGTGCAGCAGCCGGTGGAGATGCTCTACAACGATGCCACCATGATCATGGGACTTGTCTACACCTCCATGCTCTTTATGGTGGTGCCGCTGATATCGGCCATGGAGAGCCTTGATGACTCCCTGATCGAGGCGGCTTCAGATCTTGAGGCATCACGTTTCACCATCCTGCGTACCATCATCATTCCGCACTGCAAGCCGGGGATAACCTCCGGTGCCATTGTGGTCTTTATGCTGGCCCTTGGCAACTATCTCACCCCCAATCTCATGGGCGGCAAGAACTCACTCTGGTTCACGGAACAGATCTATAACCAGTTCATCGCAAGTTTTAACTGGAACCAGGGTGCGGCCTTTGGTTTTCTGCTTCTGCTGCTGAGTTCCGGTATCATCTGGATCGGCCTGAAGCTGAGCAGACAGAGACTTGGTGAGGTGGCCGCATGATCCGTTCCCTGCCAAATTCCAGGGCCTATTCCTGGTCATTCAATCTCTTTGTCATCTGCTATTTTATCTTTCTCTTTGCACCCCTTCTGGTGACCTGTGTCCTGGCCTTCAACGACTCCAACTTTCCATCCCTGCCCTGGAACGGGTTTTCGCTGGACTGGTTTATCTCTCCCGGCCCGGAACGACTGGGAATCTTCCATGATGAACAGAATCTCCGCTCCATCTGGACCAGTTTTCAGACAGCCTTCTGGGTGGCCATCATGAGTACGGTGGTGGGTACCTGCAGCGCCTTTCTCTTTGAACAGGAGGATTTTCCCTTTAAAAACGGGCTCTATTTCCTGATGCTGGCTCCGCTGGTCATTCCCGGTGTTATCCTGGGGATCTCCCTGCTGCTGGCTGCCAACAGTGCCGGAACTTTCTTTGAGGACAGCTTCGGCATCGATGTGGGCCTGTTTCGCCCCTCGTTCTGGCTGGTGGTCTTCGGCCAGTTCTCTTTTATCACCACCTTTGTGACACTGGTGGTTTCAGCACGGCTGAAGAAGTTTGACAGCAGCCTTGAAGAGGCTGCCATGATTCTTGGGGCCACAAGGCTTCAGGCCATCCGGCTCATCACCCTCAGGTATCTGCGGCCGGCGGTGATCGGAGCTGCTGCGGTGGCCTTTCTCATGAGCTTTGAAAATTTCAACACAACCCTCTTTCTGGTGGGCTCTGATCCCACCCTGCCCATTAATCTTTACCTGCAGGTGCGGGACGGCTCAACTCCTGTGATCAATTCAATCTCCCTGCTGCTGATCGCCGGAACCTCCTGTCTTGCCCTGTTTAACCTCTATTTCAGCAGGAAAGAGGACTGAGAAAGATGTTTTTTGATCATGTACCGAAAAGCAATCTGGTCTGTGCCCACCGCGGTGCCAGATCCATTGCCCCTGAAAATACCATGCTGGCCCTGGAAACGGCCAGAAACTGTGGGGCGCATTGCTGGGAAACGGATGTGCGCCTGGCGGGCAGCGGTGAGCTGATCATCTTCCACGATGACACCCTTGAGCGCTGCAGTGATATCGCATCGCGCAGAGATGCCGCCGCTCTGAAGCCATGGAAGGTGGAGAGTTTCAGCCTTGAAGAACTGCGCAGGCTTGATGCGGGCTCATGGTTTCTGGAGACTGACCCGTATGGCACCGTGGCCGGAGCTGAGGCCGTATCCGGTGCTGCCGGATGTCGGATTCCGCTGCTTCGCGAGGTGCTGGATTTCAGCAGAAAATATACGTTTCCGGTGAATCTTGAGATCAAGGATCTCCATGGACCGGAAGGTGATACAGATGTGGTGGACAGGGTGCTGGATATGATTCATGAGACGGGAACCATGGAACTGGTCCTGCTCTCTTCGTTTCGGCATGAGTACCTGCACCGGGCGCGGGCCTTGAGCCCTGATATCACCATTGCCGTTCTTGCCACCGGGCAGCATCCGCAGGATCTTGTGAGCTATCTCAAAGGTTTTTCAGCCGCCGCCTATCACCCCGACCGGAAAATCTGTGATGACACACTTGTCAGAGAGCTTGTCCGGGAAGGCTTCAGGGTGAACAGCTGGACCGTAAATGATATGGATCGGGCTTGCGCGATGCAGGCTGCAGGAGCAGGAGTCATAACGGACTGGCCCCAGCGTCTGGTCTGAGCATAAACGCCACATAACTTTAGGCAGGAGGATTCCATGAAACGGGAACGGATGCTTGCAACCATCAGGAAACAGGGTGAAAAACCCTGGGATGTTATTGTCATAGGCGGCGGGGCAACGGGGCTTGGAACAGCACTTGATGCCGCATCACGCGGCCATCGAACCCTGCTTCTGGAACAGTCGGATTTCAGTAAAGGGACATCCAGTCGTTCCACAAAACTTGTTCACGGCGGTGTCCGCTACCTTGCCCAGGGCGATATCTCTCTGGTTCTTGAAGCCCTGCGGGAACGCGGGCTGCTAAGACACAATGCTCCCCATCTGGTCAAAAACCAATCCTTTATCATCCCCAATTACGACTGGTGGGACGGCCCCTTCTATACCCTGGGCATGAAGGTTTATGACATGATGGCTGGAAAACTCGGGCTTGGCCCTTCCCAGTCCCTGTCACCGGAAGAGGTGCTTGAGGCCATCCCGAACCTGAAAACAGAGGGCCTCTGCGGCGGGGTTATCTATTATGACGGGCAGTTTGATGATTCCCGTCTGGCTGTGAATCTTGCCCAGACCTGTGCGGAGCATGGCGGGGTGCTGGTCAACTATATGGGTGTCACCGGGCTCATGAAAAACAGTGACGGTCTGGTGACTGGAGTTACGGCTGTGGATTATGAAACAGGTGATGACTACCGGCTGGCAGCGAAGAGTGTGGTGAATGCCACGGGTGTCTTTGTGGATGAAATCATGCATATGGATGATCCGCAGGCGGCTCCCCTTATCCGGCCCAGCCAGGGCGTACATGTTATCCTGGAGAAAGATTTTCTCGATGGCGATTCGGCAATCATGATCCCCAAGACTTCCGATGGCCGGGTGCTCTTTGCCGTTCCATGGCATGGCAGGGTTGTGGTGGGAACCACCGATACGCCGCTTGATGACTGCAGCCTTGAACCACGCGCCCTTGAGGAAGAGATCGAATTTATTCTGAGCACCGCCGGGAAATATCTGACCCGTGAACCGCTGCGCAGTGATATACTCTCCATTTTCGCCGGCCTGCGACCTCTGGCAGCGCCAAAGGAGAACGATGACAGTGGCAGCACCAAGGAGATATCCAGAAGTCACCACCTCCAGGTATCACTGTCAGGCCTTGTGACCATAACGGGTGGCAAATGGACCACCTACCGGAAGATGGCCCAGGATACGGTGGACAAGGTCGCCATGGTGGGAGGACTTGAAGAGTATCCCTGTCGTACCGAAGATATGCCGGTGCATGGCTGGCTCTCCGGGGTGGACTATGATGACCCGCTTTACTATTATGGATCGGACGCGGATGGAATGCGGGATCTTGTCTCCGCAAGTCCTGAGCTGGGTGAACCCCTGCATTCGCGTCTGCCCTATACGCCGGTTGAAATACTCTGGTCAGCGCGCTACGAGATGGCCCGCACGGTGGAGGATATCCTTGCAAGGCGGCAGCGGGCACTGTTCCTTGATGCCAGAGCTGCCATTGAGATGGCACCGGCGGTGGCGGAAATACTGGCAGCAGAGCTTGGGCATGATGAGGACTGGCAGGAAGAGCAGGTGAAGCAGTTCACGGAACTTGCCCGGGGATACTTCCTGGAATCGTGATCATACTATGAAGACAATAGGCATGCTTGGTGGCATGAGCTGGGAATCAACGGCCAGCTACTACCGGATTATAAATGAAGCTGTGAAAACTGTTTCAGGCGGCTTCAGCTCTGCGAAGATATGTCTCTACAGTGTTGATTTTGCAGAGATCGAGGACTTGCAGCGCAGGGGTGACTGGCGGGCGATGGCAGATATCCTCTCAGCTGCAGCACGCGCCATTGAGGCCGGGGGCGCGGATTTCCTGATCATCTGCACCAATACCATGCATAAGGAGGCGCCTGCTATTGAGGCTTCCATTGCCATTCCCCTGCTCCACATTGCCGATGCCACGGCTGAAGAGTTGAAGAGAAACGGAGTACAGCGGGTGGGACTGCTGGGAACCAGATTCACCATGGAGGAAGACTTTTACAAGGCCCGGCTGACGGATCGCCATGGTATTGATGTGGTGGTTCCTGAAAATGCTGATATGGATATTGTGCACCGGGTGATCTTTGAAGAACTCTGTCTGGGAACGATTTCACAGAGTTCACGGCAGGATTATCTGCGCATCATCGATCTACTTCACAGGGATGGAGCAGAGGCTGTGATCCTTGGCTGTACCGAAATTGCTCTGCTGATACAGCAGCAGCACACGGACGTTCCACTCTATGACACCACAGAAATACATGCCCTGGCAGCAGTGAACTTCGCCATGGGTTTTTCGGATAAGTCCCTTTGAAGCTCGTTGTCAACAATATCAGGCTTCCCATTGAAGAGGACAGTCCGGTCGCCCGCCTTGCTGCCGTGTCCCGGAAACTGAAATGTGCTGTAGCTGATCTTTCCATCACAAAAATCCTCAGCCGGAACGTTGAGCTCAGGGATAAAGAGCAGTTTTATTATCTGTTCTCCCTGGTGGTGACAGTTCCTGATGACTACCCAAACCGCCGGAATTTTTCCCTGTACCGGGCTGCTGAAGCAGAGCCCAGAGCAGTGTATCAGAGCCGGGAACGGCCCATCATCGTGGGCTTTGGTCCGGCCGGAATGTTTGCCGCTCTGGAACTCATTGACCAGGGTGCCAAACCCATCATAGTTGAACGCGGCAAAAAGATTGAGGAGCGCTCCCTTGATGTGGAGCGTTTCATCAAAGAACGAAAGTTGAACCCGGAATCCAATATCCAGTTTGGTGAGGGCGGGGCCGGCTCCTACTCGGACGGCAAGCTGTTTTCACGGCGTAACAATAATACATCAACCGTCAACCGTGTGCTGCAACGCTTTGTGCAGTTCGGTGCACCGGCGGAAATCGAATATATCAGCAAGCCCCACCTGGGTACCGATGTCTTGTGCGAGATAGTGAAAAACATCCGGCTCCACGTCCTTGAGCATGGCGGGGAAATTCACTATGGAGCCAGGATGACGGATCTGCTCATCACTGATAAGCGGGCCGTCGGGATAGTGGTCAACGGTGAACAGGAGTTTCTGTCATCAGATATCTACCTTGCCCTCGGGCACTCCGCCCGTGATACCCTGACCCTGCTCAAAAGGCGTGGTGTGGCCCTTGAACAGCGTCAGATTGCCGTGGGGGTACGCATCGAGCATCCCGCAGCTGTAATCAATCTCATGCGCTACGGGAAAAAATATGTGGAGTATCCGGGGCTGGGTGCTGCCACCTACTCCCTGAATCACACCAACCGTGCTATCAGGCGTGGTGTCTACACCTTCTGCATGTGTCCCGGCGGTGAGGTGGTGAATGCCTCCTCTGAAGAGGGGCTGCTGGTACTCAACGGAATGAGCTATTCGGAGAGATCGTCACCCTTTTCCAATGGTGCCCTGGTGGTGAGCTGTCACCGATCCGATTATGGCTCGGACGATGCTCTGGCGGGGATCAGTTTCCAGAGAGAACTTGAAAAAAAGGCCTTTGCGGCAGGAGGCGGCAACTGGTCGGTACCGGCTCAGAATCTCATGCACTTCCTCGGAGAGGAGAGCGCCGGTGAGCTCTGTGAGGTCTCCTGCAGGTTGGGGGTGGTGGCGGCTGAGATGCGGGATATCCTGCCCGGATTTGTGACAGATGAGCTCCGGGTGGCATTTCATAAGTGGAGGAGTGAGGTACCGCTTTTTATATCCCGAAATGCCATCCTCATGGGTGTTGAGACCCGGACATCCTCGCCGGTGCGGATTCTTCGAAATGAAAACTTTGAGTCAGTGAATATCAAAAACCTCTACCCCATCGGGGAAGGTGCCGGCTACACCGGAGGCATCACCAGTTCGGCGGCTGATGCCATAAAGGCCGTTGCCGCTCACGGATTCAGGGCACGGATAAGCGGAATAAAGAGATCATGAAAGCAGAAAAGAGTAAATCGACCCTTGTCTATTCAACGGAGTCCGGCAGCATCTGTCCGGGGTGCGGTGAAGCCGTCGCAGGATGTTGCTGCGGGAAAAAGCAGGGTCTTCCACAGGATGGAATTGTGCGGCTGATGCGTGAGACCAAGGGGCGCAAGGGGAAGGGGGTCACCCTGATCAATGGCCTGCCCCTGGATGCGGCGGCACTGAAGAAACTGGCCAGGAGTCTCAAACAGAAGTGTGGCTGTGGCGGCAGTATCAAAAAGGGAGTAATAGAGATTCAGGGGGATCATCGTGATCTTCTGGAGAAAGAGCTGACAGAGCTCGGCTACAGAGTGAAACGGGCAGGGGGCTGAGTTTCAGCAGAGGGAATATGGCATACACTCATCATACTGTCCGCCCCGGTTATCCGGTGGGAACATTTGTGTCAGAATCGGGCGAAAAACGTATTCCGCCGCAGCACTGGGCCTTTTTGAAGGCCGGTGATGCTGCAATTACCCGCAGTGTCAAGGCTAAGGGGGAAACCTGGGTTGTCCGGGAGCGCCGGGGCCGACGCATGATATCGCTGGGAATCTGGGCCGATAAGAGCCATATCCTTGAGGCGAAAGCGGAAGTGGCAGCGAAACGGGCCACGCCGGAGTATGCAAAAAGACGCAAAAGTGATCTGGCCAGACGTGCAGCAAAGCAGGAGCAGTATCTGTCGGATTTCCGTGCAGCCGTGCTGGTATTTTTGAATTTTCATCCAAGATACCAGAGCGAGGCTGCACGCATGGCAGGGCAGATAACAGAGCACGCGGCACCTGTGGGCAGCGGGACCGTTGCCAGGACAGAACGAATACCCGTTGCGGCACGGGCAGAAGCTGCCACCATCGCCTGGATGCGGCACCGGACCACGGCCTATGACTCCATGAAGATTGCAAGGGTCAGGGGCAGGAGAAGGGAGGTGCGACGAAAACTTGCGGCGCAATCTGTTCTGCTCCTGGAAAACTATCGAAACGGCTGTGATCCGAGTCAGGGCTGTCCATTGAAAAAGGTACTGTCCCAATGAGAAAACGGGTTCGCATAGATATTGATTATCGTAAAGACTGCTGATGGGGGCTCAAAGATGTGCGTGCACGTCTTGACAGCATGGCCCCCGGTGCTGAGTTCCACTTCCTCTGTGTGCCGAAGATGGCAGATGATATGGATAAGGTGGTGGCAGACGGCGGCGGGAGCATCACCTGCCGTGATGACCGTTCCTACGGTGTTGTACTCTCGGTGCGAAAGATATGACCTGCTGAAAACAGGGAGGAGCTGCCTGGCTGGTTTATTTCCTGGGTTTGCAGCGGGCGGTCGCCGTTGCCTGCAGCGGATTGTCCGGCCAGTAATGTTTGGGGTAACGTCCGGCAAGTTCCTTTTTGACCTCCGGATAGGTGCTTTTCCAGAATGATGCCAGATCGTCTGTGACCTGCACCGGCCGTTGTGCCGGCGAAAGCAGATGGATCAGGATGGGCAGTCTGCCGGAATAGAGCTTCGGGGTCTCCGTTGCACCAAACATCTCCTGGATTCGGACGGCCATGACAGGAGCTTTTCCCGGTTGGTACTGCAGCCTGATTCTGGATCCGCTTGCGGCCTGGTAATGACTGGGGAGGAGCTGGTCGAGTTTCTGCTGCCTGTCCCAGGGGAGCAGCGAGAGAAGGACACTGTGCAGGTCGATTTTTTTGACCTGTTTCAGGCTGCTGCTGTCTCCAAGATAGGGCTCAAGCCACGAAAGATCAGCAAAGAGTGCACTGTCTGACACGTCGGGCCATTTTTCCGGCTCAACTTCGTGTGCCGTCTGGATGCGGGCCTGAAGTTCACGGCTCTTTTTCTGCCAGTTCAGGCACTGTGGACCATGTTTCTGTATCCCTTCAAGAAGACAGCTGGTGATGCGCTGTGGATCAGCCGTTGTGAGCCTTTTTGTACTGATGTCAAGACTGCCGAGTGAACAGACGGAGATCGCCTCAACACGTGAGTTTTTCCACTGAACCCGCTCCTCCTCCGTCAAAAGATGGCTGTGTTCTCTGCTGATCTCCTCCCGGCTGATGGATGCTGCCAGAAAAATTCGGCCCTGTCTGCTTCCTCCGTCAAGATGAGCTGCCACAAGAAATTCAGACCGGTGCAGGTGGTCCCCATGGGGCAGCATTACCCCACGTCCCGAGGCCAGCAGATGCTGACTGGAGTTTTCTTTTTTCATGGCTATCCGGTCAGGATAGGCAACGGCCAGCAGTGTGCCGCAGGTACTGAACTGTCGGCTTTCCAGCCCTTTACCACTGATTTTCAGGATACGCTGATAGTGGGCTGCTTCCTGTAAAACTGTACGACAGAGTGCCGGGTCCCCGCCACGGGCCCGGATACGCTGCGGGGTGTTGTCGTCAAAGAGTCTCAGAAGTTCAAGCCGCTCTTCAATGTCACAGCTGTGCTGGGCTCTGCTGCCGCGAAACAGATCCCGGTTCTGCAAAAGTGCCGCAAGACGGCAGGCCAGGACACCATGGCCCAGTTCTCGACCACGCAGCAGCATCAGTGCCAGGCGGGGATGAAGGGGCAGGGCTCCCATCTTTCTGCCGATACCGGTGAGTGTCCCTCTCCTGTCAATGGCGCCGAGGCGGGTGAGCAGTTTACGGGCACGGGTAACGGAACCCCGTCGCGGCGGATCCAGCCAACGCAGTTCGTCGGGATCCCTGACGCCCCACAGCAGAAGTTCGAGCAGCAGTGGGCTGAGGTCTGCGCTGCTGATTTCGGGGGCAAGGAAGTCGGGGCGTGAATGGTGTTCAGCTTCCAGCCACAGTCGGTAGGCAATTCCAGGTTCCAGTCGGCCCGCCCGTCCGCTGCGCTGCTCTGCGGATGCCTTGGAGATATTGACAGTGCTGAGACTGGTGAGACCGGTGGCTGCGGAAAACTGCGGAACCTTCATCAGGCCGCTGTCAATAACCACGGTGACTCCCTCAATGGTGAGGCTTGTTTCCGCAATGGGAGTTGCCAGGATAAGTCTCCGCCTCTTTGTTGCTGCAAAAATCAGGTCCTGCTGCTTCTGCGGAAGATTGCCATAAAGCGGAAGGCAGAGGACGTCTTCGGTTATCTGTCTCTGTACCGCTTTGATCTCTCCTGCTCCCGGCAGGAACACCAGAATGTCGCCCTGATCATGCTCAAGGGCATGGCGAATGGCCTTGACGGCCTTTGTAAGGGGATAATCTGTGCCGGCCCGTTGCTGGTAGTGGATATGGACCGGAAAACATCTTCCCTCACCCTGCACCACCGGAGCTGAACCGAGCATATCCGCCACCCTGGAACTGTCCATGGTGGCGGACATGACCATGATCTTCAGGTCATCCCGGAGTTGCATGACATCGAGACAGAGGGCAAGAGCCAGATCAGACTGAATGGAACGCAGGTGGAACTCATCAAAGATCACCAGGCCCACGTCATGTAGCTCCGGATCATTCTGGATCATCCTGATAAAGATGCCTTCGGTGACCACTTCAATCCTGGTTGCGGGCCCAAGCAGTCTGTCAAAACGGATATTGTGGCCCACAAGACCGCCAGGTGGACTTGCCGCCAGGTCACTCATCCGCTTTGCAGCCATGCGGGCGGCAAGGCGGCGTGGTTCCAGCATGACTATTTTCTTTCCGTCAAGCCAGGGTTCGGAAAGCAGAACCAGTGGAACTATGGTGGTCTTGCCGGAGCCGGGATCTGCTGCAAGGACCAGTGCCCTGTTGTTTCTGAGGCTGCCGGTGACAGCAGGCAGTACATCGTGTATGGGGAGACGGGGCAGGTTGAAGTTCATGGCGGTGTACTCTACAGAGCTGTTTTCCGCTGAAATGTCAGGATGCTGAAACCGGGTGTCGCGTCCACTCTGCGGCAGGAAAGCTGACTGAAAACAGTGTCGGGAATGGTCGGGAAAAAGGTGTCCCCTTCATAATTTTTATCGATGACTGTGAGGATGATGCTGTCAACCATTGCCATGGCTTCCCGGTAAATGCTTGCACCGCCAATGACAAAGACTTTCTCCTGATCTCTGCAGAGGGCTGTTGCCGCCTCGAAGCTCTCTGCCATCCAGCATCCCGGAACATGGTACCGGGGATCTCTGCTCAGTATCACATTTCTGCGCCCGGGAAGAGGACTTCCAATGGATTCAAAGGTCTTTCGTCCCATGATCAGTCCATGGCCCATGGTCGTTTTTCTGAAATGGGCCATTTCTTCAGGGATACGCCATGGAATGGAGTTCCTGAGTCCGATAACCCTGTTTTCTGCCATGGCGGCAATGAGAATAAGCTTCATGATGAATGACGGGATAATTTTGAGGCTGATCTTAGTCCGTGACGAAAACGGGACAACAGCTGTACGGGTCTGCGGGGGGTATCCAGTTTTCTGTACATACCAGCGCGGTTTTTTTCTTCACTCTGTTCAATGGTTTTGCCATGCGGATCGTCCGCCGGCAATGCATCCTGCCCCATCTGAATGACCTGATAGTGCCTGCTGTTCTCAATCCATCCATATGAGACAGGCTTCACTCCATCGAACGCTTACGGATTCCGGGGTAAAATAGAAAAAATTAGAGGGAAGTGCTGTTTTTCCTGTATTTTATCTATGGTTTTGTACTACACTTTGCCATTATAACTGTTTTGTTTTCCTCTTACCGTAAATTTATCCGGGTTGGATTCCAAGAACGTGGAGGCTGTACATGAAGATAGATTGTCCCCATTGCGGGGTGCATGGTTCTGTAGATGATTCTCTTGCAGGTAAAAAACTGCGCTGTCCCGAGTGCAGCAAGGTCTTCCTGGTTGCTGAGGATACCCTTCCCATCACCGATACCGATGATGGCGCCATGGTTCGTCAGGAAATACTGACACCTGAGGAACCGGCGGATGCCGGGGTTGGGCTCTCTGAGGAGATTGCTGAGGAGCCGGAGGATCTCTCGGACGACACTGATGATTCCGTTGCGGACTGTTCGATCTGCAATCAGTCCTTTTCCGTGGATTTCCTGATTGAAATTGATTCGCAACTGTACTGCGCCCTGTGTAAACCCGATTCTGAAGAAGAGGCGGACGAAGAAGTCCTTGATCTGGTGGAGGAGGACGATCTGCTTGATGGGGATCAGACACGGGAGGAAGAGCTGCTCGATATCATGGAGGAAGACTTCTATGGTGACGACGATGAGGATGACCTGGTGACTGCCGACAGTGATGTCGTTCTTATGGATGATGAACCTGATTCCGAAGAAGATGATGAGAACCTCCTGCTCATGGATGAGGAAGACGATGAATCAGATGGCGAAGAGCCTGAGTTTGAAATCTGCTCGGGTTGCGGTGAATCTCTCCATCCCGACTTTCTGGAGACAGTGGGTACGGAACGCTTTTGTGCCCTGTGTAGCCCGGAAGAAAGTGATGCTGACGATGCTGACGACAGTGATGATGAGGAGTTTAGCCCGGAGGTCCCTGAGGATGATGGTGCCTCTGACTCATTGAAAGAGCTGTGTTCTGTCTGTGGTGAAGAGTTTTACCGGGATTTTATGCAGGAAGTGGATTCCAGACTGTACTGCGGAGTGTGTCAGCCTGAGGTGATTGAGGTCCTGACAGATGATGAACAGGATCTGCCTGTGCCTGTATCGGATACTGATGATACCGACCCGGATTCTGAAGAGGATCAGGGCAGCGGTCCGGATTTTACGGTGGGTGATCTCATTAGAGAAGCCTGGCAGAAGACCAGTGGTGCCAAGGGTGCCGTCTGGGGTGGAATGATCGTGATGTATGGCCTGATTTTTGGCATCAGTTTTGGTGGAATCGCCGCATTCCAGGGCTTTTACAAGGGGAGTGACCCTGTTATGCTCATGGGAACCAATGCTGCTGTACAGCTTGTTACCAGCTGGCTTTCCATGCTTATGACCGGTGGTATCATGCTCATTGGTGTGCGCCGTGCCCTGGGTCAGCGGGTGAGCTGGAAAATGGTTTTTGCAGGATTTTCCAAGGCCCTGTCCATCACCATTGCCATTGTCCTGCAGAGTATCCTGGTGATGATCGGATTTCTCCTCCTGGTTCTGCCGGGAATATACCTGTCTGTGGGCTATGCCCTGTCACTGCCGTTGATCCTTGATAAGGGAATGGGGCCCTGGCAGGCCCTGGAGGCGTCGAGAAAGGCCATTCACAAGAAGTGGTGGACCGTGTTTGGCATGTATCTTGTGATGATGCTTATCTATATGGTCTCAGCCATTCCCTTCGGCATTGGTCTGATATGGACCATACCCATGTTTTTCGTGGCCATCGGTGTTCTTTACGTCCGTTGTTTCGGCCATGGTGAAGAGCTTGAAGAGGACATGGAAGAGTGTGACGGGGAAGACAGCACAGAAAATGAGATGGATGATGTCTCCGGGGAGGCCGAACAGGTCTGACGGGAGTTTCCCCCGCAGGTTGCGTCGCTGCCTTTGGCGTGACCTGCGGAAAATCTGATCTGCGGGGAGAGTGGTATGCGTTTTGTGAAAATCCACCTCCTGATGCTTTGCTGTGCCGTACTTGTCTCCGGTTCATTTCCGGTGGTTGCTGCCATCAGTGGTGATTTAGACCCCTCTGTTCTCACCCTGATTCGTTTTGCCCTGGCCAGTGTCCTCTTTGCGCCACTGATCTGGTACCGATATGGTCTCAGTATTTCTCCCGGCGCCCTTCTTCGTTACTCTATCATATCAGCATCCCTTGTGATCTTTTTCTGGAGCATGTTCTATGCCCTTCGTTTCACCACGGCCCTGAATACCAGCGCCATCTTCACCCTTGTACCCGGTTTTGCTGGAATTTATGCCATTGTGCTGAACAAGGAACGGCTGGGAGCTACACGGCTTGCGGCGCTCTTTCTCGGAGTTGTCGGGGCGATGTGGATAATTTTCAGGGGTGATATTGCACTGTTTCTGGCATTTGACTGGAACAGGGGCGATCTGGTATTTGGGATCGGCTGTCTGTTCCTAGGCCTCTATACACCGCTGGTTCGTCTGTTCCACCGGGGGGAACCAATGCTGCAGATGGCCTTCTGGATTATGGTAACGGGGACGTTCTGGCTGTTTTTTCTGGCTGCTCCCGGCCTGTCTTCGGTGTCCTGGAGTCTGGTGCCGGTCAGGGTCTGGCTGGGTATTGCCTATCTTGCAGTTTTTTCAACAGTGATCACCTTTTTTCTCACACAGTATGCCATTCTCTTCCTGGGCCCCACCAGGGTTGCCGCATACTCCTATCTCTATCCTTCGCTTGTTCTGGCACTGGATCTTCTCTTTGGCGGTACATGGCCCGGTGTGCAGGTGCTTCCCGGGATTCTTCTTGTCCTGGCTGTCATGATGGTTGTACAGCGTACAGTTGCCAAGAGTCTCTGATGCAGCCCAAAGTGCTGTTTCTATAAAAAACATTTCATTTTTTTTTCTTCTGGCCATATACTGAAATACGAGAAGAATACTGCAGAATTATAATTATATACTTTTCCGGAGGTTGTGATGCGAAGAATTCTCCCCCAGACCGTAAAAGCCAGGCTGATGAGTTTGATAGGTTTCTCCTTTTGTTTGTTGATTTCCGTCACCGTTATCCTGACAGGAATTGAGCGGAAGAATACATTCATCGTTTCAGAGGAGCTGCGCCTTGAGGCAAAATTTAACGGGGTGCAGAGGGCCTTCGAAGATGAGGCGCACCTGGCAAGTGCCCTGGCACTGGTGGTTGCGGCCATGCCTGATGTGCAGAAGGCCTTTGGCTTTCGCAATCGTCAACAGCTTCTCAAAATCACCCTGCCGTTTTTTAAAGAGCAGAAAGATCGACTTTCCCTGGCTCAGTTTCAGTTTCACCTGCCACCTGCCACCTCTTTTCTGAGGCTGCATAAGCCGGAAAAATTTGGAGATGATCTCTCCTCTTTCCGCAAGACGGTGGTTACGGTTAACAGGGAAAAACGCATTATCTCCGGTATTGAAAAGGGACGGGCAGGCTTTGGCATCCGGGGCGTGGTTCCCGTTACCATGAACGGCAACCACGTGGGTTCTGTTGAGTTCGGGATAAAGCTTAACGATCAGTTGCTGCAGTCCATGAAAAAGACCCTGGGGGTGGATATCTCCATTGTTGTACCGGACGGAGACGGGTTCAAGTATCTGGCCAAGACCCATACCCTGGATATCCCTCAGAAGAGTTATCCCTGGCTGAGAAAGATCATTGCCGAGGACAAGATCCAGTTTAAGCTGGTGGACAAGAATAACAAAAGTCTCATGACCGTATTCGGCCCCATCAAGGATTACAGCGGTCGTACAATCGGTGTTCTGGCACTGCCCGTTGACATAAGCGATACCATGGCGGCAATTCACGCCAACCTTTACAAGATGGCAGCGGGCGGACTCTTTGTGCTGCTGTTCACCATGGCGGCCTTGTACGCACTGATGAACATCCTCATCAACAACCCCATGAGGGACCTGGTGGACAAATTCAGACTGGCGGGCCAGGGTGATCTGACCGTGGTGATGGAGAGTAAAAACCTCTGTAATGCCAACTGTTCTGAAGAAATGGATTGTGACAAGGAAGACTGCTCAAGCTATGGTCAAAGCGGAAAATGCTGGGAGCAGAGCGGCTCATTCACCACAAATGTGGAGTGTCCCAAAATCATCAATGGAGACTATTCCAGTTGCCGGGAGTGCAAGGTGTACAAGGGATCTGTCAAGGATGAATTTGCCGATCTTTCAACCACATTTAACTCCTTTCTCAGTAATATCCGTCGTATGGTGATTGATATCAAGGGAAGTGTCGGCGAGACATCGTCTGCATCCGCGCATCTGACTACACTTTCCGAAGGCATGGAAGCCGGAGCATCCACGGCAGCTGACAGGACTAACACGGTTGCAACTGCAGCCGAAGAGATGAGTGCCAATATGAACACGGTTGCTGCAGCCAGTGAAGAGGCCTCCACAAATGTCAACATGGTGGCCACTGCAACCGAGGAGATGACTGCAACCATTTCTGAAATTGCCGGAAACACGGAAGAGGCCAGTCTCATCGCTGTCCGTGCCGTTGAGCAGGCATCCAGCGCCAGTGCCAAAGTGGATGTCCTTGGCAAGGCTGCGGTGGAGATCAGCAAGGTCACCGAGGTGATCTCAGAGATATCTGCACAGACCAATCTGCTGGCACTCAATGCAACCATTGAGGCTGCACGGGCCGGGGAAGCAGGAAAAGGCTTTGCCGTTGTTGCCAATGAGATTAAGGAGCTTGCACGTCAGACATCCGATGCGACTCAGCAGATCAAGTTACAGATTGAGGGTATTCAGAACTCCACAGATGAAACAGTCACCGAGATTCGGGAGATCACCGATGTCATTAACAAGGTGAATGGAATTGTCGCAACCATCTCCACAGCCATTGAGGAACAGGCCACCACAACAGGTGAGATTGGCTCAAATGTGCAACAGGCTGCCATGGGAATCTCGGAGGTGAATGAAAACGTTGCCCATACGTCAACGGTGGCGGGTGAAATCGCAGGAGACATCAGTCAGATAAGTGTGGTTACCCAGGACATCACCTTGAGTTCCCAGCAGGTTCGGGAGAGTGCAGGAGACCTCTCAGGGCTTGCTGAAAAACTCGGGGAGATGGTTAGTCGTTTCAAGATCTAGCCATGAACAGACTGAGAAATCCACTGTCCTCCGGTGCAGTCCCTGTGAGACCATGAAGAAGGGTCAGCATCTTGTTCTTGCAGGGGCCGGTCACGCCCACATGGTGACCATGGCCGGGATCAGCGAGATACGAGAGATGGGTCATGAGGTAACTGTGGTTGGACCGTCCGATTACCATTACTATTCCGGAATGGGCCCGGGAATGCTTGGTGGCGGTTATGATCCCGATGACATACGTTTTGCGGTCCGGCAGAACGTTGAATCGCAGGGGGGGACGTTCATTCGGGACAGTGTGGTGGGCGTTGCTCCGGAACTCCGTGAGTTAGAGCTTGCATCCGGGCTGCGTGTTTCCTATGACCTCCTCTCTTTCAATACCGGCAGCCATGTTGCCCTTCCTGATATCATCGGCAGCAGGGAGCGAATTTACACCGTCAAACCCATTGAGCGACTCTATCAGGCCAGAGAGGAGATAGAAAATCTTGCCCGGCAGCAGGCAGTGACTGTTGCTGTTGTCGGTGGCGGTCCGGCTGGAGCCGAAGTTGCCGGAAACGTTGCAGAACTTCTTGAAAAAGGATACTTTCCATCCACAGTACTGCTCTTTGCCGGCCGTGGGCTGCTGGCGAAGTTCCCCGATGCCGTCCGTCATGCAAGTCGCTCGATTCTTGAGGACAGCGGGGTTGTTGTGAAGGAGCTTGGACATCTTCATGTCATTGAAGACAAGCGCCTCAGTTTTGATGCAGGACATACTGAGCAGGCTGATTTTATCATCCTTGCCACTGGAGTGCATCCATCGTCGTTTTTCAGGGATGCCGGGTTCAGCACCGGTCCGGACGGTGGTCTTCTGGTGAACAGCTATCTTCAGAGTCCTGACTTTCCGGAAATATTTGGAGGAGGAGACTGTATCTCCTTTGCCGACCGGCCCCTTGACAAGGTGGGCGTGTATGCCGTGCGTGAAAACCCGGTGCTCTTCCATAATCTCAAGGCCTTTCTTCAGGGGGAACCGCTCCGGGCATTCGATCCCGGGGGAGATTATCTGCTCATCTTCAATCTTGGAAAGGGGCGGGGCGTCTTGCGGAAAAAATGGTTTCAGACATCAGGACGTCTGGCATTTCTGGTAAAAGACTGGATAGATAGGCGTTTTATGGCTATGTTTCAGTAGCAGGAGAATGAACTGTTTGTGAACCACAACTATGAGTCAGGAGAAAAACGAGATGAAAATTGACTGGATGTACTTCCGAAAAGGCTGAACGTCCTGTACCAAAGCTCAGGGGGCCCTTGAGCAGGCAGGTGTGCAGGTGGATGAAATTGTTGATGCAAGGAAAAATGTGCTGAAGGCCGATGAGGCCTGGAAGATTTTTCAGAATGCGGACACCGTCCATGTGGGACGGGGCAGGAAGACCGTTGTGTACAGTCCGGAGGCGGCTTCAAAGGAGGAACTGCTGAAAGTAAGTCTCGGCCGTACCGGGAACCTGCGGGCGCCCACTCTGCGTGTCGGAAAGAATGTCTATGTCGGATACAACGACGCCATGTACGAGGAGTTGACTGGATGAACTGGAAGAGCCTGTTCACCGCAGGAGCCAATATGAGTCCTGATGAGGTTAAAACGTTTATGGCCGAACATGACCCGGATGAGTATCAGCTCCTGGATGTTCGCCAGCCGAAGGAGTACCGGAAGGAACATATTCCCGGGGCCATTCTTATCCCGGTCAAAGAGCTCACCGACAGATTCGGAGAGCTTGATCCGGAAAAACCGATATTTGTCTACTGTCATTCCGGGGTTCGCAGCAAGGCTGCGTCACAACTCCTGCTGGCCGCTAATTTTTCAGAAATTTTTAATATGAGCGGGGGGATCATTGCGTATAACGGCGGTAAGGCCGTCGGCGGTCCGGAGTTTGGTATGGAACTCTTTGTCAGTGGTGAATTTGATGATGCCTTCCGCATGAGTTATGCCATGGAAGAGGGACTGCAGCAGTTCTATCTCGTCCTGCAGGACCGTTGCGATGATGATGAACTGAAGGCGCTTCTTGCCCGTCTGGCACGCTTTGAGGAGGGACATAAGGCCAAACTCAAAGCAATGTTTCCTGCCATTGAACCGGGAAATAATGAAGCCGCGATGCTGCTTGAGGGTGGTTTCGGAGCAGAGCAGATAGATGGCTATTTCCAGGCCCGCCCCATGGCTTTTGATACTGTTATCCAGCTGGGGATGATGCTTGAGACTCAGGCCTATGACCTCTACTTCCGTCTGGCGGAAAAGGCTGAAGATCCAGAGAACGAAAAATTCTTCAGATTTATGCAGACCGAAGAAAAACAGCACCTTGAATTCTTGAGTAAGGAGTACGACAGACAGCTCCAGGCGCTGTAGCGGTCTGTATTCCAGAACAGATCATATTTTTCCCTTCCACAGGACAGTCGCTGTTTTTCTGATGGTGCCTGTCCTGTGAATGTGTTTTCCCCCGCTTCTCCCCGCCCTGTCCCGTTCTTTCACCAGACACCCTGTTACAGGGGCTCACAAGAAAATATCCGGGAAAAATTCTGGAATACTGTTTTTTTTCAGAGCAGGAGGGGTGAAAAAAAGCTTGACTTGCGAAAGATTACTATTTACAATTAGAAATCATTATCGCAAGGAGACGCTATGCAACTACGAATGACAAACCAGCGTGAGATGATCCTTCGGGAGCTTAAAAAGAGTAAAAAACATCTCACTGCTGATGAACTCTATGAACGAGTCAAAAAATTCATGCCACGGATCAGTCTGGCAACGGTCTACAGAAACCTTGAAATTCTGTCTGATGCCGCCATGATCCGGAAGCTGGAAATAAGCGGACGGCAGAAACGTTTTGACAGTGAGCTTCAGGACCATGACCATATCTACTGTATCCAGTGTCACCGGATAGAGAACCTGGATATCGGTGATAAGGAGGTGGACCTGGGGACAGTCGATACCAGGGGATATGCCATCACCGGGCGTCGTTTGGAGGTCATCGGAGTGTGTCCCAGGTGTCAGAAAAAGAACAGTAAAAAGCAGTTAAAAGACAAGTAAGGAGGAAGTACAATGGGTTGTGGATGTAAAAAAGGTGCATTGAGTGATGAGCAGAAGCAGGTACTTGAGGCAATGGATAAGTGTGACGGACCATGTGCTTCAAAAGATATTGCAGCGGCAACAGGACTTGAGACAAAACAGGTCAGCTGCAGAATTACCGCCCTGAAAAAGAAGGGTTACGTGGAGAGTCCGGTACGCTGTAAATATGCAATTACCAGTGAAGGTAAAACTGCCCTGAAGGCCTGAAATCTCTGTTAGGTGTGACAATGAGTAATATGAAAGGAAGCAGGACTGAAAAGAATCTTCTCACCGCATTTGCCGGCGAGTCCCAGGCACGGAACAGGTACTCTTATTACGCCAAGGTGGCCAAGAAGGAAGGCTATGTACAGATAGCGGAAATTTTTGATCGTACCGCGGAACAGGAACGGGCCCATGCCAAAACCCTGATCAAATTTCTTGAAGGCGGGGATGTGGAAATAACCGCAGTGTATCCGGCAACTCCTCCCGGTGACACCATGGAGAATCTTGAGAACGCAGCAGCCGGTGAAGAACATGAGTTTGAGAGCATGTATCCGGAATTTGCAGCCATTGCCGAGGAAGAGGGCTTTGCGGTGATCGCGGCAGCAATGCGTTCCATTGCTGTTGCGGAAGAACAGCACGCCAGGGTCTACCGCCGTCTCATTGCAAACCTTAAAGAAGGAAAGGTGTTTGAACGGGATGAAGAGGTGACCTGGTACTGTCTGAAATGCGGGTTTACCCACAGGGCCGCCAGAGCTCCGAAAAAGTGCCCGGCCTGTGCCCACTCCCAGGCCTATTTTGAAATGCTGGCTGAGAATGTGTAGCCGGGTTTGAAAGAGTGAAAATTAAAAAGAAAATTTATGTGGAGAGAGTATAATGAAACCATTAGTGACCAACGAAGCCCCTGATTTCACCGCTACAGCAGTAATGCCCGATAATAGCTTTAATGAAGAGTTCAAACTCTCTGATATGCGCGGCAAGTATGTGCTGCTGTTTTTCTACCCCCTTGATTTCACCTTTGTCTGTCCATCGGAAATCCTGGCTTTCAACTCTGCAGTGGAGCAGTTCAAAGAGAAAAACTGTGAGGTTGTCGGTGTTTCAGTGGATTCTCATTTCAGTCATCTGGCCTGGAAAAATACCCCCGTGAACCAGGGTGGTATCGGTGATATCCAGTTTCCGCTTGTTGCCGATCTGGACAAGTCAATTGCCGATAATTATGGTGTTTTATTTGGTGGTGCCATTGCCTTACGTGGCTTATACCTAATTGATAAAGAAGGTATTATTCGTCACCAGGTGGTGAATGACCTGCCCCTTGGCAGGAGTGTTTCCGAGGCAATGCGTATGCTTGATGCCATCCAGTTCACCGAGGAACATGGTGATGTCTGCCCGGCAAACTGGAATAAGGGTGACGATGCCATGGAGCCATCGGCAGAGGGTGTTGCCAGGTATCTCACGGATCACGTGGCATAAAAGAGCCTGAAGACCTGTCTGAATTGTTCAGCAGGAAAGATGCTTTTGTAAAAGTTGTATCCATCATTTTCTAATTCTGGAGGAATTAATATGGCCGAAAAACTAGGTATTTACAAGTGTAATGTTTGTGGTAATGTTGCAGAAGTTGTTCATGCCGGCGGCGGTGAAATGAGTTGCTGTGGAGCAGTCATGGAGCAGTTGAAGGAAAATACCGTTGATGCAGCCAAGGAAAAGCATGTCCCTGTTGTGGAAAAAATCAGCGGCGGTTTTAAGGTAAGTGTGGGAACTGTGGCCCATCCCATGAGTGAAGAGCACTCCATTGAATGGATTGAGGTCATTGACGGAAACTCCTGTTACAGGCAGTTTCTCGATCCCGGTGACAACCCTGAAGCCAGTTTTCAGGTATCGGCGGAGAGTGTTGTGGCACGTGCCTACTGCAATCTGCACGGTGTCTGGAAGTCTTGATTAAGAGTTTATTTTTGAAGGAGTAAGTGATGTCGTCACCTGAAGAGATGTACCAGTGCCAGACAATGAGTTGTGGCTATATTTACGACCCTGACAAGGGAGATCGTAAGGGCAAGATAAAAAAGGGTACCCAGTTCAAAGATCTCCCTGATGAGTGGAGATGTCCTGTCTGCGGCGCCACCGTTAAGGCGTTTAAACCATTGGCGGGACCAGGATCTGTACATGCTGAAAATGCAGCGGCAACAGCTGCCCCTGCCCAACCTGAAACAGAAGGAGCTACAAGCGGTATGAAGAAATACAGATGTGATATTTGTGGATATGTCTATGACCCGGATGTGGGAGATGACGCTGCCGGAATTGCGGCGGGGACCTCTTTTGATGATCTGCCCGATGACTACGAATGTCCTGTCTGCGGTGCGGGCAAGGACGAGTTTTCTGAAATGTAAGAGCTGCTACCGGGGACTGCCATCATGGCAGTTCCCGTCTTGAAGGGCGCATTTTGTGGTGCCAGGTAAATTCAAATATTGCTCCACCTCCTTGATTATTATTGAAAAAAAGGTATAGATATGCAGAAGATTCTCCTTGTTGCCTTTCAGGGGCAGCCCATGTGCTTTATCCATGTCCTGCTCAACGGACTTGAACTCAAAGCTGCCGGACATAAGTGTAAAATTATAGTGGAAGGAGAGGCAACGACCCTGATTCCTGAAGTGGTGAAGCAGGAGCATTTTCTCCATGGTCTCTATGAACAGGTTGTGGATGCGGGCCTCATCGAAGGTGTCTGCAGGGCCTGTTCCATGAAGATGAAGGTCTTTGAACAGATAGAAAAAACTGGTCTCCCCGTGCTGGATGATATGTCCGGTCACCCCGGGATGACGAAATATATTGAAGACGGTTTTAAAATAATAAATTTTTAATTCAGCAGGAGGATAAGAGCCATGAATCCAGTTAAACTTACCGAAAATGTGTACTGGGTTGGTGCTGTTGACTGGGATGTTCGTGATTTCCACGGGTATTCCACCAATCGAGGTACCACCTATAACGCCTTTCTCATCATGGATGAAAAAATCACCCTCATTGATACGGTGAAAAAGTCACTGAAAGGTGATTTGCTGGCCAGGATCAGTGAGATCGTTGATCCTGAAAAGATTGACTACATTGTTGTAAACCATGTGGAGATGGATCATTCCGGAAGCCTCCCTGAAATGGTTGATCTGATCAAACCTGAAAAAATCATCTGTTCCAAGATGGGTGAAAAGGCGCTGCTGCAGCACTTTCATCAGGAAGACTGGCCCTATGAGATCGCAAAACCGGGAGAAGATGTGAGTCTTGGTAAGAAAACACTCTCCTTCCTTGAGACCAGAATGCTCCATTGGCCGGACTCCATGTTTACCTATCTGGTGGAAGACCAGATCCTCTTCTCCTCGGACGCTTTTGGAGAACACCTTGGAACAAGTGAGCGTTTTGATGATGAGGTTGATCAGGCGATTCTCCTGGAAGAGCTGACCAAGTATTATGCAAACATCCTGACCCTGTATTCGCCCCTGGTGAAGAAGTTGATTGCCAAGGTGAAAGAGATGGATCTTCAAATCAAGATGATTGCTCCTGATCACGGTGTCATCTGGCGCAGTAATCCCGGTATGGCGATTGAGGCCTACGAGAAATGGAGTAGTCACGAGGGGAACGGCAAGGCCCTGATCATTTACGATACCATGTGGCACTCCACTGAAGTAATGGCAAAAGAGGTGGGAACCGGCCTGCAGAATGAGGGGATATCCTACCAGCTGCTCAACCTGCGTTACAATCATCGCAGCGATGTTATGCGTGAGGTGCTCAATGCCTCTGCAATTATTCTCGGCTGTCCCACTCTGAACAACGGTCTGTTACCACGCATGGCCGGATTTCTCATGTATATGCGCGGCCTGAGGCCGGCAAATAAGATTGGGGCCGCATTTGGATCTTTTGGCTGGTCCGGTGAGTCGGTGAAACTGCTCAATGAGGCCATGACCGATATGAAATTTGATGTGGTTGATGATGGTCTGAAGGTAAAATATGTGCCTGAAGATGCTGATTTGAGTCAGTGTGTTGAGCTTGGCCAGAGGGTTGGACAGGCGCTCAAGGCAAAACAGTCTGCTTAATCTATAAGGAATTCCAATGAAAATACAAATTGATAAAAATATAGTCGAGTTTTTACCTGAAAATGAGCAGGAAACAGCATCTCTGGAGACCCTCTGGAGGGTGGTGGTTGACTGCGCTGCAGAAAATAAACGTCTCACTGCCATTGGTGAGTATATCCCTTCAAAACAGAACCTTGCCAGATTTCATATTGAAGGTGTTGCGGCAACCACGGTCTATACCGAGGACAAGGCCGTTGAAGAGTGTACTGTTATCTGTACAACATGTAATAAATACATGCAGCTGAAGGGCGGTGATGCTGTCCCGGTATGCTGTGGCCGTCCCATGGAGACTGCTGACTGATCTCCCGGAGTAACTGCTTATTGCACCGTCTGGTTTCAGCCTGCTACAATTCTGTTGTCAGGGTAACTCCAGACGGTTTTTTTTTGTCTTTTTCCCTCCTCTGCAGCCGGGCCTCCGGCAGTGCTGTCATGAACGGCGCAGCTCTTCTTCCCTGTGAACTCCTGTCTTTTACCTTCTGTTCAGCGGTGTGACCAGTGGATGGTGTAAAAGAAGTGGATAATTGATTTCCCATGTGATACTTTGTGGTCAGTGGGGCAGGGGTCTGCGGAGAGCCCGGTTCCACCGGCAGGGACAAAAGAGTATTTACCTGTTTCTTTTTGCCTGTGAGAAAATGAAGTATGGGAAAATGAACTGAATCAGGGTGGTGTGTCATCTTTTTTATCTGGGGTAATAACACCCCGCACACCTTAAACGGAGGAGATTGTCGATGCAATTTCACAAGGCCTTACTGCTCGGTTCTGCTGTTATTCTCAGCGGCTCGCTGCTGGTTGTTCCCGGGAGCCGGGCGGAAGAAGAAAAAACCATGATCAGGAAAGAGGGGGTGGAGAGCCGTAATGAGAAGTGGGCTGAACAGTTCCCTCTTCAGTATAATTCCTGGAAAGAAACGCGTAACAGCGAGCGGATCGACGATATGCTCGAAAAGAAGCCACAGTTGGCGATACTCTGGGCCGGCTATGGTTTTGCAAAAGATTACAATGCACCCAGAGGGCATTACTATGCCCTGCAGGATAATATAAATACCCTGCGCACAGGGGCGCCGACAGGGCCCGTAAATGGCCCGATGCCAACGGCCTGCTGGAGCTGCAAATCACCGGATGTGCCACGGATGATGGAAAAAGAGGGGGAGCTGGAGTTCTTCACCGGAAAATGGGCCAAGTATGGTCATGAAATATCAAATTCCATTGGCTGCGCTGATTGCCATGACAGCCAGACGGGAGATATTGCCATTTCCAGACCTTTTCTGGAGAGGGGGCTTGAGGCAAGCGGGGTGAAGCTTGACGAAATAAGCAGGAATGATATGCGCTCCCTTGTGTGTGCCCAGTGTCACTCTGAATATTATTTTAAAAAGACGGACTGGGTGGACAGGGACGGGAACAGGAAAGTTGCCAAGGTGGTGACATTTCCCTGGGATAACGGCCTGACTGCCGAAAACATGGAAGAGTATTATGATGCACTGCAGTTCAAGGACTGGACCCATAAGATCAGTCGTGCCCCCATGCTGAAGGCGCAGCATCCCGGTTATGAGATCTACAAGACCGGTATCCATGCCAGGCGTGATGTCTCCTGTGCTGACTGCCATATGCCGGGCAGGGTTGACAACGGTCAGGTTTTTACGGATCATACTATTCAGAATCCACTGGATAATATAGAAAATACCTGTCTCAGTTGTCATGACCAGTCGGAGGAAGAGTTCCGTATCGTGGTGGAGCAGAAACTGCAGCGCAAGGAGCAGTTGATGCAGATAGCCATGGATAATCTGGCCAAGGCTCATCTCGAGGCCGGGAAGGCCTGGGAACTGGGTGCCACCGAAGAGGAAATGGCAGATATCCTGCAGGATATCAGGCATGGCCAGTGGCGCTGGGATTATTCCATTGCCAGCCATGCATCATTTTTCCATGCACCGGAAGAGACCCTGAGACTGCTGGCGCTTGCCAACGAGACGGCTCAGACGGCCCGCATCAAACTTGTGAAGGTCCTGGCCAGATATGGTGATGCTGCATATATTGCACCTGATTTCAGCAGCAAAGAGAAGGCCCAGGCACTGGCAGGGGTTCCTCTGGCTAAGCTGGTGGCGGAGAAGAAGCAGTTCAAGGCAACGCTTGTGAAAGAGTGGGAGAAGCAGGCAGTGAAAAATGGAATCTTGAATATGGATTCCCGCAAGGGAATGAGTGACAGGAGTTCCTATTCGGATTGAGATGGCAGTTGTCGAAAAGCAGGACTTGAGATATTGAATTGATACGCCCTGCATCATAAAAAAATCCCCCTCACAACTGAGGGGGATTTTTTTTGTCTGCCGTTTATGGAGTTGCTGCAATGAAGCCTGGGGGCGCTGAGCTACAGCATCATCCCTCTCAGCCCCTGAGAAAATTCAGGGCGGATCCGGCCTTGAACCAGTCAATCTGTTCGCTGTTCAGTGAATGGTATAATGTCAGCTCAGAGACACTGCCGTCAGCATGGTTTAAACGTGCTTTGATGGTGGAGCCCGGTGCGATTTCAGTGATTCCCAGCAGGTCAATGCGGTCATCTTCCTGGACCAGATCATAGTCGGCCGGGTCGGCAAAGGTGAGTGGCAGAATGCCCTGTTTTTTGAGGTTGGTTTCGTGGATTCGGGCAAAGGAGCGGGTGATCACGGCCCGTCCGCCCATGTGGCGCGGACACATGGCGGCATGTTCCCTTGAGGAGCCTTCGCCATAGTTGGTGTCGCCCACCACAACCCAGTTTTTCCCGGCAGCGGTGTAGGCACGGGCTATCTCATTGTAGGGCTGCATCTCTGAGGTGAGCTGATTTTTCCCGATGCCGGGTTCACCTGTGAAGGCGTTGACAGCGCCACTGAACATGTTGCCTGAGATATTGTCCAGATGACCTCTGAAGCGAAGCCAGGGGCCTGCAGGGGAGATATGGTCTGTGGTGCATTTGCCTTTGGCCTTCAGGAGCAGCTGCAGTCCGGTGAAATCGTGACCATCCCACTTTTCAAAGGGGGTGAGCAGGGCAAGGCGTTCGGAATCGGGGGAGACCTGAACAGTGACACTTGTGTTGTCTTCAATGGGCGCGAGGAATCCGGCCTCATCCTGGACAAGTCTGTTCTGTGGAACTTCAGGAACCTTTCCCGGAGGAGTCAGCCTGAAGGTTGATCCATCGGCAGCGGTGTATTCCGTGTTAAAGGGATTTGTAGTGAAGGTCCCGGTCATGGCGTAGGCAAGACAGGTCTCGGGGCTGCCGATAAACCCGCTGGTACCGGAGTTGCCGTCGTTTCGTCTGGGGAAGTTTCTGTTGTAGGAGGTGACAATGGAGTTGCGGAAACCCTCTTCGATGCCCTCTCTGTTCCACTGTCCGATGCAGGGGCCGCAGGCATTGGCAAGCAGGGTTGCACCGATTGCCTCAAGTTTTGCCAGCTGGCCGTCCCGTTCGATGGTGGCGCGGATCTGTTCTGATCCGGG
>JAMOMO010000358.1 GCA_027067035.1 Desulfobulbaceae bacterium | reverse complement strand
ATGAGAACAATCATGGCACTATTTGAAAGTTATGAAAGGCGGATCGACCAGATCATTCCAGTCCTTGAAGAGTATGGAATGAAAAGTCTTGAGGAAGCCAGAGAGGTCTGTGACGCCTACGGTGTCGACGTTGCAAAGATCGTCAGGGATATTCAGCCCATCTGTTTTGACAATGCCTGCTGGGCCTATACCCTTGGCGCTGCCATTGCCATAAAGAAAGGAGAGACAAAGGCCGTGGACATTGCAGCCACTCTCGGCACAGGGCTGCAGGCCTTCTGTATTCCCGGCTCTGTTGCCGACAGCCGTCAGGTCGGTATCGGACATGGTAACCTGGCCTCCATGCTGCTGCGTGAGGAAACCAGGTGTTTTGCCTTTATCGCCGGGCATGAGTCCTTTGCCGCAGCCGAAGGCGCAATCGGTCTGGCCATGTCAGCCAACCGGGTCCGCAAGGAACCACTGAGGGTTATCCTCAATGGCCTTGGCAAAGACGCCTCCCATATCATCTCACGCATCAACGGATTCACCAGCGTTGAGACAAAATTCGATTACAGCACCTCGAAACTTGAGGTGATCAAAGAAAACCGTTTCTCCGACGGCGAACGGGGAAAAGTTCGCTGCTACGGGGCCGATGATGTTCGGGAAGGAGTGGCCATCAACCACCTTGAAGGGGTGGACGTCTCCATCACAGGAAACTCCACCAACCCCACCCGCTTCCAGCATCCGGTTGCCGGAACCTATAAAAAGGAGTGCAACCAGATGGGGAAACGCTACTTCTCAGTGGCCTCCGGCGGCGGCACCGGTCGAACCCTTCATCCGGATAACATGGGTGCAGGTCCTGCCTCCTATGGCATGACAGATACCATGGGACGCATGCACTCTGATGCCCAGTTTGCAGGTTCCTCCTCCGTCCCGGCCCATGTGGAAATGATGGGGCTCATCGGCATGGGAAACAACCCCATGGTTGGAGCATCTGTTGCAGTGGCTGTTGCGCTGGAACAGGCAGCCTGACTGAATCGTCCACCCAATACTCAATCAAAAAAGGCCGGATGCGATTACGCACCCGGCCTTTTTTGTAGCACTCTACTCTCTATTCGCTGACGCTTCCAGTCTCACCGGAAGGAGTTCCCCCCCCTTCAGCCTGCGGAGCGGTTGCCTCATGAATTTTGGCCTTACCCTGCTCCCAGACGGTCCTGCTCTTTTCTCTGGCCTCATTCCATGCTTTTGATGACTCTTCCCTGGTGGTTTTCCAGATTGCCCTGCTACTTTCAACGGTGGCTTTTTCAACGGCGTGAGCCGCCTCTTCAATTTCACTCCCCGCCTTCTTCCATTCATTTGAGGTGTCAGCCACCTCAGTGCCTTCTGCAGACACAGAAGCTGCAAAAGAAACAGTCCCTGCCAGCAGCAGAAACACAAGCATCATTTTTTTCACGGAAAAACCTCCTTGGCTCCAGGGTATTTACTGAGGTGGTGGAAAAAATACTTTCAGGAGTTGATGCATACAGCTGTTGATCTCAGCATATCGCTCCCCCCCATACAGCATATCCTGTTCAGACATTATCCATGGTGCGGTCACCAGCTCCGCACGGCAGTTGTCAATGAGTGTTGCAGCACTTTCGCGGGTGGTTTCAAGGTGAAACTGCAGCCCGAGAACATGCTTGCCATACAGAAATGCCTGATTGACACAGGCAGTGCTTGAGTACAGACGAATTGCCCCCTCAGGCAGGGAAAAGGTATCACCATGCCAGTGGAAAACAGTCATTTTTTCAGGCAGAACATCCTGGAAATCCTCGGGAACCTCACTGCTCCGAAGCACGGGAAACCAGCCGATTTCCTTTTCCGGATTTGCAGTAACCTCCGCCCCAAGGACATCGGCAAGGAGCTGAGCTCCAAGACAGATACCAAGGGTGGGCGTTCCACGGTCAATAACCTCACGAAGAAATTCTTTCTCGGCCTCCAGCCAGGGATGTTCACCAAGATCATAAATCCCCATGGGTCCACCCATGACAATCAGACCTGAGAAGGAATCCACAGGTGGTAAAGGATCTCCGGCCCAGAGACGGGTACAGAACAGATTATATCCCTGTTCCAGCAGCCAGCCTTCCATGGAGCCGAGACCTTCAAAGGGAACATGCTGCAACCAGTGAATATGTGCCATGGTAAATCCCTTACAGAATCTGACTCAGGAAGAGCTTGGTCCGATCAGACTGAGGATTGTCAAAGAATTCATTGGGCTCATTCTCCTCAATGATTTCTCCCGCGTCCATAAACAGGACCCGGTTTGCCACTGTTTTTGCAAACCCCATCTCATGGGTTACACAGAGCATGGTCATTCCCTCATGGGCAAGATCGACCATAACATCAAGCACCTCTTTGATCATTTCCGGATCAAGGGCGGATGTCGGCTCATCAAAAAGCATGATGGACGGGTTCATGCAAAGACTTCTGGCAATGGCAACACGCTGCTGCTGTCCACCGGAAAGCTGTCCGGGAAACTTGGAGGCCTGATCTGCAATCTGTACCCGCTCAAGGTACTGCAGCGCCGTTGCCTCCGCCTCCCTTCTGGGCTTTTTCTGGACCCAGATAGGGGCCAGACAGCAGTTCTCCATGACAGTGAGATGGGGAAACAGGTTAAACTGCTGAAAAACCATACCGATGTCACGGCGAACCGTATCAATATGCTTCAAATCATCGTCAAGGGTAATCCCTGAAACAATTATATCGCCCTTCTGATGCTCTTCAAGGCGGTTCATACAGCGGATCAGGGTGGATTTACCACATCCCGAGGGACCGCAGATGATGATTCTTTCACCCTTGGTCACCTTGAGGTTAATATTTTTCAAAACGTGAAAATCACCATACCACTTATTGACATCACGCAACTCCACCATCACTTCATCTGAATTATGCTGTTCAGCCTGTGCTGCTGTCATAGTTTTACTCTTTAGGTAAATTTTAGTGTAAATTTTAAATCTGTAACTGCCTCAACACTGCGCGGCTACCGTGCATGTCCGGTGTGCAGCTTCTTCTCCAGATGCTGTGAATAACGGGACATGGAAAAGCAGGAAACCCAGTAGACACTTGCCACAAAGACATAGCCTTCCACTGAGAAGCCAAGCCATTTGGGATCGGCAAACGCTGCCTGAACAACGGCAAGCAGATCAAAGAGACCAATGATAAGTACCAGAGTGGTATCCTTGAACAGAGCAATAAAGGTGTTCACAATACCGGGAATAACCAGTTTCAGCGCCTGGGGCAGGATAACAAAGGTCATCGACTTCCAGTATGAGAGTCCAAGGGCCTCTGCGGCTTCACTCTGTCCCTTTGGAATAGCCTGGAGACCGCCGCGAACAACCTCCGCCATATAGGCGGACTGAAAAAAGATGATTCCGATCATTGCCCTGAGCAGCTTGTCAATCTGCATCTCTTCGGGAATAAACATGGGCAGCATGACACTGGACATGAAAAGAACAGTGATCAGCGGAACACCACGCCAGAATTCAATGAATACCACCGAGATGGATTTGGCAATGGGCATGGAAGACCTTCTGCCGAGGGCCAGAATAATCCCGATGGGAAAGGAGAAAAACATTCCGGTGGTGGCAAGAATAAGGGTCAGCATCAGACCGCCCCACTTATAGGTCTCAACCACCGGCAGCCCGAATGCTCCTCCGTAGAAGAGGAAGTAGGCTATCACCGGATAAACAAATATGGTAAATGCTCCCACCAGTGCCTTTTTGGGCGTCCGGTCAATGAGCAGCCAGGCAATGAGGACACCGACCATGGAAAATGCGGTCACCACGCGCCAGTATTCAGAAGGCGGATAGAAGCCAAACAGAAACTGTTTGATTCGAACCCCCACAAAGACCCAGCAGGCGCCATCGCTGGTACAGGCGTCACGGGTTGTTCCCACCCAGTCAGCCTGGAACAGGGCCCAGTTGACTGCAGGCGGAACCAGTTTATATATCAGAAAGAGTCCGATAAGGGTAAATATGGAATTTGTGACCGAGGAAAAGAGATTTTCCCTCAGCCAGCCGATCACACCAACGGAACTGGCTGGTGGCGGCAAAGACGGGCTTGGACTTGTTACATGTACAGTCATTTTATCACCTCTCCACCAGCATAATTTTCTTATTGTACCAGTTCATGAGTCCTGAGATACTCAAACTGATAAAGAGATAAACACTCATTGTCATGGCGATGATCTCAATGGCCTGGCCTGTCTGGTTCAAGGTCGTACCGGCAAAGACAGCAACAAGATCCGGATAGCCGATGGCCGTTGCAAGGGATGAGTTTTTCACCAGATTCAGATACTGCGAAGTCAACTGGGGGATAATAACCCGCATGGCCTGAGGAATAACAACCAGCTTCAGAACTTTAGACCTGTGGAGACCAAGGGCTGAAGCCGCCTCGGTCTGACCGCTGTTGACGGACAGAATACCTGACCGTACCACCTCGGCAATAAAGGTTCCGGTGTAGACGGAAAGAGCCACAAGCAGGGCTGTGAGTTCCGGAATAATGGTCATGCCGCCCTTGAAATTAAATCCGTGCAGTTCAGGAATATCCCAGCTGAGTGGTGCACCGAGTGCAAAAAAGACCAGCAGTGGAAGAACGATGATCAGGCCTATTGCGGTGGCCCACATGTTAAACTGCTGTCCGGTTTCATCCTGACGTTTTTTTGCCCAGCGACGGATAAAGAATGTGGCCACGATAGCCAGGACAAAAGTCCAGCCGACAATATTGAAATGCGGGCCGAGAATCGGTTCCGGCAGGTACATGCCCCTGATGTTCAAAAAGGCGATGTCTCCGGCGGACCAGCTCTGACGTGGTGAAGGCAGGGCACGAAGAACGGCAAAATACCAGAAGAATATCTGCAGCAGCAGGGGAATGTTACGAAACATTTCCACATACACACCTGCAAGTTTGGATATCAGCCAGTTGTTGGACAACCTGGCCACTCCTGCGGTAAAGCCGATGATGGTGGCGAAAAATATACCAAGGGCCGAAACCAGCATGGTATTCAGCAGGCCGACCACAAATGTGCGGCCAAAGGTATTTGACTCATCAAAGGGAATAAGGCTCTGAAGAATTCCGAAACCGGCCTTGAGTGACAGGAATCCAAAGCCTGTGGAAATTCCCCGCTTCTCGAGATTAGCCAGGGTGTTGCTTCCGATAAACCAGAAGAACCCCACCAGCATGGCCACCAGCAGTACCTGAAAGAACAGGGACCGGTTCCTGGCATTATACCACCAGGATTGTTTTTGGGATGAATTGGACATAGTAGTAGGCAACAATAGTTATTAACCGCTCAGGTTGTTAGACTGAAGGCAGAAGACTGAACCGCTCCACACGTTTCCTTGAAGAGCAGGAGAGATTCAGCCTTCTGCCTTATACCTATCAACCAGTTATCCCCGAAACTACCGGGGAAGGAACCTCGACTCAAAAGCTGCAAGGCACCAAACAACAAAAGGACGTTTCCCAGAGAGGAAAACGTCCTTTTATCAGCTCACAGCAGCTTAGCGAACAGGGGGAGCATACATGATGCCGCCTTTGCTCCAGAGTGCATTGAGGCCACGATCAATTTTCAGCGGAGAATCTGCGCCAACATTACGCTTAAAGATCTCGCCGTAGTTACCAACCTGTTTAATGATCTGGTATGCCCAGTCATCGTTCAGGCCGAGTCCTTTACCGGCAATTCCTTCAAGACCAAGAAGTCTGCGAACACCGGGATTCTTGGAGTTTGCTTTCATCTCATCAACATTTGCCTGGGTAACACCAAGCTCCTCAGCCTCGATCATTGCATTGAGGGTCCATTTCACGATGTTAAACCATGCATCATCACCCTGACGAACAACAGGTCCCAGGGGTTCCTTGGAGATAACTTCAGGGAGTACAATTGCGTCTGCAGGATTGGAAAGATGGGTACGCAGTCCGTAGAGCTGGGACTGATCGGAGGTAAGAACATCACAGCGACCGTTATCAAAGGCAGCTGCGGTTGCATCATGGGTATCAAAGGAAACAGCCTTGTAGCTCATATTGTTCTCTTTGAAATAATCAGCAAGGTTCATCTCGGAGGTGGTACCGGACTGAATACATATGGCAGCGCCATCAAGCTCAAGGGCGGATTTAACACCAAGCTTCTTGGAAACCATGAATCCCTGACCATCGTAGTAGTTTACACCGGTGAAGTTCAGACCAAGTGAAGAGTCACGGGTAAGGGTCCAGGTGGTACCACGTACAAGAGCATCAATCTCGCCGGACTGCAGAGCAGTGAAACGCTCTTTTGCATTCAATGGCACATATTTGATTTTGGTGGCATCGCCAAGGGTTGCTGCGGCAATGGCCTTACACACATCAACGTCAATACCGGCCCAGACACCTTTTTCATCGGCAATGGAAAATCCTGGAAGACCTGTGGAAACACCACACTGGAAAACTCCACGTTTCTGAACTTCGTCCCTGGTAGACGCCTGAGCAAAACCTGCAGAGATGACGAGGGTTACAACTGTGGCAACCAGTGCCCATGTAATCTTTCTCATGTAATACTCTCCTGTTAATCAATTAGGTTGGTAGCAACCCCGCAGACATCTGCAAAGCTGCCTCTTTCAACTATCATTTATACGGTGGTTGATCTTACCAATCGCACCCAAGAATGTCTATCACAAATATAAAAAAACTCACCCTGACAACTGATGGTATCAGCCTCCTCTCTTTTCTATGCTTTTTTTGCGGTGCTGTGGTAAAATTTCGTGATGCAGACCCCTTCCTCCCACACCGTATTAGTTGTTGATGACCACCCGGTCAACCTGCGCCTTCTCAGTGGAATTCTTCATGGCGTCGGCTACACGGTACTCACCGGGAAAAACTCCAGCGAGGCCCTGGAAAAAATACGCCGCCACTCTCCCGACATCATCCTTCTTGATGTGATGATGCCCGGCATGAACGGGTTTTCTCTCTGTCGTAAACTGAAAAAAGATCCGGATTACTGTGATATCCCGGTGATTTTTCTCACATCACTGTCCCGCAAAGAAGACATCATTGAAGGGTTTAATGCAGGCGGTAACGACTACATTGTCAAACCGTTCAACGAGCAGGAGCTCCTGGCCCGGGTCCGTAACCACCTGCATCTCTACGATATGCTCCTTGAGAACAAACGACTGATACAGCTCTCTGAAGATGCCAGCCGTTCCAAGACGGAGTTCCTCGCCTCAATGAGTCATGAAATCCGAACTCCGCTGAACTCCATCATCGGTATGGCCGAGGTCCTCAGTGACACTCCGCTCACCGAGGAACAGCGGAACTATGTAAGAATCTTCAGGTCAGCAGGCGAAAGTCTGCTGGAAATCATCAACGACATCCTGGATCTTTCAAAGATCGAAGCCGGTCAGACCGAGCTTGAGGCCATCGATTTCCACCTCCACTCCCTGCTGGATTCTGTTGTCTCCATACTCTCTGTTCGTGCAGCAGAACAGAACACAAGGCTCTCAATCCATATTCACCCCGACATTCCCACGGGACTCCGTGGCGACCCGACCCGGCTGCGGCAGATTTTGATCAATATCGTCGGGAACGGCCTAAAGTTTACTGAAAACGGCACCGTTGACATATCGGTACGCCCGGGCGATGAAGACAAGCTCCTGTTTTCCATCAAAGACACCGGAATAGGTATCCCGCCGGAAAAACAGCAGCTGATATTTGACAGCTTCACCCAGGCCGACTCTCTCACCACCAGGAAATACGGAGGCACCGGCCTGGGACTCACCATCTGCACCAAGCTCTGTAAAATGATGGGGGGAGATATCTGGCTGGAGAGCGAGCCGGGAAAAGGGTCAACATTTTTCTTCAGCTGTCGCTTCCAGGCCGCCTGCAGCGACCCGCTCCCCGTTCCCGAACAGCCCGGCCACTCAGCCAGCTGCAGGATCCTCAAGCCCGCCCGCATCCTGCTTGTTGACGACAACGAAGACAACCGCAACCTCCTCTGCCTCTACCTTCGCAACACCCCTTTTATTCTG
>JAMOMO010000357.1 GCA_027067035.1 Desulfobulbaceae bacterium | reverse complement strand
CTGGGGCAGCGGTTTTGGTGAGAATGGTTACTTTAGAATTGCCTATGGTGAGTGCGGTATTGACAGTTCCATGGATGCGGTTGTAGAGGTGGAAGAAACCGGCTGGGAACGAAGTAAAAAGATCATCGGGCTTTGGACAAACAACTCAAATCGTAATGCCTGGGTTTATGTGAAAGATTTGGGCTGGCGAAAGATCAGTTCCACCAATGACAACATTTTCTTTGATATGCTGACGCAGCTTATAGCCGCTAAGGCAGGCAATCGACCGGTCAATATTCACCAGAAAAATAAGGTTATCACAGAGGTCTATGTATTGTAAACGGTCTATTGGAAAGAGTATATCAGCGGAATGATGTGCAATCGATAAGAAAAACATGTCCGTTGGCAGGGATAAAGAAAAAAATTAATTATAAGCAAGGAGGCTCATGCCATGAGCGAAGAAACACCCAAAATGGTTCCACCGATAGAAGAAAATTCCATGACTGCAGGGGAAGACTCAAGGCCTGTTGATTCACCTTTGGAAGGGGTGATGCCGTTTGCAGCCGATGAAGCATCCATACCATCTGAGGTGCCGCCGGCATATGCTGCTGAAGAGAAAGATGAAGGGGCCTATGGCGCTGCTGTCTGGCATAATGGGAAAAAAATAACAGGATTGTGGTCAAAGAATGAAAATCGTAATTCCTGGATAGGGGTTTCAGGACTGGGATGGAAGAAACTGGCTAACAACTCTGATACCGCTGTTGTCGCGTTAACCATGCTGTCTGCGCACGCAAAGCAGGTGGGCAGCACCGTGAACCTTAAGGTGGACAGCGGCCAGGTTAAGGAGTTATACGTCTGGTAGGCCTGTCCTGATTGAACCGGCAGTACCGGGTAACGGAGCGCCATGGTTGTTTTTCAGTGCTTTGCAGAAATGCAGTCATCCGGCGCTTGCGTTGCCTGAGGTGTGCTTTGTTGTTTAGTTGAGTGGGGACTGTGGACAATTTAACCTGTTCAGGAACGAAATATCTTGAGGTTTAACAGTATGACCCTCACCGAAAGAGACAGAGGGGTAACGCGGACGCTTAGGGTTGGAGAAACTCTTGTCCTGTGTCTCAAAGAAAATCCAACCACCGGCTATCAATGGGAAATCGGTGAGCTTGATGCTGAAATACTGGCTGTGCAAGGGCTGCAATACGTACCGGCCGGGGAGGGTGGCTTTGGAGAAGGCGGTCAAAAATGTTTTACTCTGGTGGCAAGATCGAGTGGAACCTCACCTGTTCGCCTCAAACTCAAACGTCGCTGGGAACAGGACGAGGACGCCATTGATTATTTTGAGGTAACAGTGCATGTCCAGTAACCAGCATGGCTGGACCAGATTTTTAACGTCACAGCCACAACAAAGCATGAAAATGTGCTTTGCGCTGCCCAAAGTCCTTCCGACCGCTCCCGGGCAAAGGTGTCTGCAGCCCGGACGGCTGCAGTCAAGCCCCCCAGGGACGGGTTTATGGCGTCCTTTGCTCGGGAGTGGTCGGAGGGACTCAATACCATTTTCAGATAAACCAGCATGGCTGGTTTTAGGTCACAGCCACAACGAACGATGAAAATAGCCTGAGAAGACAGCCTTTATGGACTATTTTCGGATA
>JAMOMO010000356.1 GCA_027067035.1 Desulfobulbaceae bacterium | reverse complement strand
CACCACCTTTGGTCACGGCTGCCGCAAAGGCAAGACAAGCTGCATACCCACACTCACCACAGTTACTGCGGGCGGTATACTTTATAAATTCCAGTGGTTGCATTTTTTTTATCCAGAATGATCCGAATCCGTAAGCCTTTATCGGCAAAATCCCACAAACAGGAGGGTCAGGAAAAACCCGGGCCGCCCGTTACAGGCAATTCAATATACAGCTGTCCATTGTAACTTTTCCGCTATGGATACAGGGGAAAAAGAAAAACGACACAGGGAATCATCCCGGTATCGTTTTTCTGACTACCATGTATCAAGGGCCTTCAGGCACTCTTATTTCATGCGCTTATCCAGCTCTTTTTTGACCTCATCGCTGACATCAATGGCAGGAGCGGCATATAAAACAGCAACCTTGGAGTCAAGAATCAGGGAATAGCCATTCTTTTCACCATAGGTATTTACAACAGTCTGCAGCATTTTCAGGATGGGCTCAAGCTCCTTGTCCTGCAGCTGTCTCAGTTCCATTTTTGCATCTTCGCTTTTCACCTGCAGTTCACGCTGGCCAATCTGCAGTTCACGGATTTTCTCACCTTTCTTATCCTTACTCCAGGCAGAGCTCTTTTTTTCGATCTCCTGCTGCAGACTCATCAGCTTGTCCTGCTGAACCTTGAATTTATCCTGAAGCTCCTTCATTCTTTTCTCAAAAACCGCCTTTGCCTTTCGGCCGGCTGTGGACTCAAGGAGAACTTTCTGGATATTCATCACTCCGATTTTCTGTGCTTCGGCATGAGCTGCGGTGCTGTTAAGACAAAAACCTGCAAGAACCACCAAAGTTACCAGTACCATTATACGTTTCAACATCAATGTATCTCCTGTTTGTAAAAAGTGTTTTAATATAATAAGTTACATATCTTTTTCAACGATAAAATCATCACGGCGATTCTGGGCCCACGACAGTTCATCGTGGCCATGAAGGAGCATCTTCTCCTCTCCCAGACTCACGGTGGAAATGCGATCAGACTCAATACCCAGATTCACCAGATATTTTTTTGCACCCTGAGCCCGTTTTTCACCAAGTGCCAGATTATACTCCCTGGTCCCCCTGGGATCGCAGTTTCCTTCAATCCGGATTTTGACATCCTGTTCATCTTTCAAGTAGTCGGCATTCACCTTCATTCGCGGGACCTGATCCGCCCGAATGGAATAGCTGTCAAAACTGAAATAAACAGGGAGCATCGGCCCCGTGGTACGCCCCTCCATGATCCCGATGGAATGGGACTCAAGGGACTCCTCCTGTCCCAGTGCAGCAGGATCCTCCGGAGGAAGTATTACCGCATCATCTTTTTTACTGCCACAAGCAGACAATAAAAGTACAACACTTATTAAGAGTATTCCGTAATATACTTTGTTTCTTCCGGCCATGATCTCCTCCTATGGACAAACAGACATGCCTTCGGGTACCATAGCCCACATGCTATTTTACAATACCCTGAAATTATTTTTCTGATTCTACTTTTTTTACTGGAAAAATACCAGACGTTTTCCCGTGTGACATGATAAGATATCACCGGAGAGGGAATGAGCCGGGTAACACTTTTGGACTTGAAAAATATCATCCATCTCTCTAAATATATCTCATATTCATAAAAAGACAGAAATAATTTAAGTATAACAGCGGAGCCCCACGACAACCCCCTGATACAACACCAGATTCACAGGTTTTTTTCCCTGTGATCCCCCATAAGCATACGTCTTTCACATGGGGTCCCCCTTCCTCTACTACCTTACTATGCATGCAAACAACTACAGTGACAAGAACCTGGACCTCCACAACCTGGTAGCCACAAACAATCTCGGTACTTTTTTCGGAGTTTCACAGAAAACCTTTGACGAGGTTTGGCAGAAGCTCACTGCTGCAGATGCAAACTCAGTGGTCTATATATCCATGGAAATCGGAGCGGATCCCGATGTCTTCCATCCCATTAAAGATAAACTCATGGATCTGGAAAAGACCGACAGCATGGATACCCGGCTGAAACAGTTTATCAGAAAACTTTTCCATGGTCCTGAAAAGATTCCCTGCTATGGCGGCGGACTCGGTGTCCTGGCAGGCGACACCCTGAAAAGCTTTGCCGACTGCAGAATTCCGGTCGTGGCAGTGAGCCTGCTCTATCGCCACGGATATTTCTCTCAGATTGTGGACTCAAAGATCGGCCAGATATCCCAGTCAGTGGAATGGCACCCTGAGGATACTCCGGGTCTCTACCTCCTGCGCAACCCTGAAAACCCCGAAGAGCCACTGCAGATCCAGATCCCTTTTTTCAATGAATACGATCAGGAGACCATCGCCTCGGCACAGGTCTGGATGAAGATGGAGGTGAATCACAGCCTGGATTATTTCATACCGGAACTGCTCCTTGACTTTTCCCTTGATGATAACCCGGTTCCCATTAAAGATGCCGCCGGACAGCTCTACAATTCCGAGTCATCCATTATAAAGGCCACCCAGCGCAGAATGCTTGGCACCGGCATTCTTCCAGTGATGCAGGCTCTCGGGATAACATCTTCCACCCTTCATCTCAATGAGCAGCACGGTGTTGTGGTGGCGCTGCAACTCATTGCCGAGGAACTCATGGGTGACCTCAAACACACCGACCTGTCCCAGGCTTCAGACCAGCAGATCATCAGGGCCGCCGACAAGGTGGCAAAAAGTCTGGTCTATACCATCCACACCCCGGTCAAAGCCGGACATGACCGTTTCAACAAATCAGTCTACGCGGGTATCAGTCATAAATCGTGCAGGCACATCCTTGAACTGCTGGCCCACGATACCGAAGCGCCCCACTCCTATAATTTCACCACCCTTGCCATGCGGGTCAACCGTGCTGCAAACAGTGTCAGCAGGCTGCACCGGGATGTCACCCACAAGCAGTTTCCAGATTTTGCCAACAAAATCACCGCAATAACCAATGGCGTCCATCATCTCACCTGGATCAGTGATGCCAGAGCGGAGCTTTTTGATGCGTTTCCTGAGCTTGCCGACTGGAGAAACAATCCCGGAGTACTGCAAAACGCTGACAAGCTGCGGGACAACAAGCGCTTCAGGACATTCCTCCTCCGCGCCTGGGAGGCCGATTCCGCCACTCTCTACTCCTATGTCAACTCCATGCTCCTCATGCATCGCAATCAGATGACCAGTACCTGGATTGATCCGCCAAACCACTATTCAAACATCATTGACAACGACACCAAACTGGACCCCGCAGTCTTCACCGTTGGATTTGCCAGACGCTTTTCAACATACAAAAGAGCCGACCTCATCTTTGACAACATTGACACCCTCTGCGCCATTGCCGCTGACAACAACTGGCCCATTAATTTTCTCTTTTCCGGAAAGGCTCACCCGGCTGATGAACCCGGTAAATCTGTCATAAAACTGATCCTTGACTATCAGCATGAACTCCACACCAAAAGCAATGGCCTGGTAAACCTGATATTCATCCCCAATTATGACATGAAGATTGCCAAGATGATGGTTGCCGGAGTCCATGCCTGGCTCAACAATCCAAAGCGCCCCCTTGAGGCCTCGGGAACCAGTGGAATGAAAGCCGCTCTCAACGGCGTGCCCAACCTCTCCATCATGGATGGCTGGTGGGTTGAAGGTTACCACAATGGACTCACCGGCTGGAAATTCGGTTATGAAGGACCGGTTGACGAGGCAGACCTCTCCGAATCACCGGAAGCACTTCTCTATGCCGAGGACTCAGCCTCCTTCTATAAAGTCCTCCCCGAGGTGCTGGAAGAATTCTACGGCGACCCCGACCGCAGCAGGTTTATAGATAAGGCCATCATGAACCTGAGCCTGAATATTCCAATATTCAACACCCACAGAATGGCTGCTGAATACCTTCAGAAATATGAGCTCGTACTTCCCCCATCCCTGCAGAACCGGATGGACAATTTTGCCGCTCTTTATAATAGCAATGAGTAGAGATTTTGATTGGAAGATTCATGTTTATACTGTAAATTTTAGAAAATTCTGATTTACAGCTTCCTCCACAGGAGAACAACATGGCCAAAGCCCATATAAGTGCAACCAATGCCACCGATAAAACCATCCGTGCCATTGACAGAAAACGAGAACGAGAAAGACGATTCATCCTGAACAAGGCCCGTGATAATGCTGATGAATTTGCAGCACGGGTCACCCAGCGCCTTATCGACCGGGAAGTTCTTGAAATAACATCAGTCCAGGCTGTACGTAATGCCTTCCTCGAACAACTCAAACAACTTCCCACCATGGAAGAATTTGACATTCAGCTGAAGGTCGCTCCCATCAGGACCCTCATCCCGGATCCAAACATCCTCAGTCTCTATCTCACCGGCTATGTCATTGAGGATCTCATTGACAACCCTGCCGTTGAAGACGTCTTTGGTGATGACATTGATATCTATCGTGCCATTGATTCTGTCTTTAAAATTCTCAGACCACAGCAGTGATCCACCCTTCCGGACAGCCATTCCTTGTCTACGCTGATGCCCAGGGAAATATAACCGATTTCCCTGAGCTCCATGCCGCAGGTATGAGCTGCGGCACCTTCAAGCTTCCCGAACTGCGTGACTTTATCCCACTCCCGGAAGGCAGTGAACTCTTTGTCCTGCCGGGAAGACTTCCCGTGGGCTGCCACAGCAGAACTGGTGACCCCCTGCTCCTGGAAGATGATCCCTATTCAGGCGGCAGCATCCAGGCAGTGGCGGCATTTATGTCACCTGCACACACGGCCATTCTCAACAGTGCCTACCAGACAGAACCGGATGCCCCGCGCCTTCCGCTCTTTGCGTACACCGCTGTAGGCTGGTACGATGACCGCTTCTGGACCACGGCCTTTCGCAGTGACAGGGATATCCGCCAGGACTGTAATCAGTTTAATCAAAACGAAATTAATGCCAGGACCGCCAGAAAACTCCGCGAAAACCCGGACAATCGTCTGATCCAGCACCTGGGAAAATGCTGCCTCACCTACGGCTGCCCCGCCGCAAGAAACTATTTTCTTGGACGCTGGGAAGCTCCACTGCCCACATCCCCTGTCTGCAACGCCAGATGTATCGGCTGCATATCCCTCCAGGCATCGGGCAAGTGCTCCGCAACCCAGGACCGGATCCAGTTTGTCCCCACCCCTTCTGAAATCTGCGGTGTGGCCATCCCCCACCTGGAAAAAGCCAGTGATGCCATAGTGAGTTTCGGCCAGGGCTGTGAGGGAGAGCCTCTGCTTCAGGCGGAAACCATTGAAAAGGCGATCATTGCCATCCGGAAAAAAACTGACAGGGGCACCATTAACCTCAATTCCAATGCCAGCCTTCCCGGAGCCATACAACGACTGGCAGCTGCAGGCCTTGACAGTCTCCGGGTTTCCATAAACTCTGCCCAGGAATTCCACCACACCCGCTATTACCGCCCCCAGAATTTCAGCCTTTCTGATGTACTGGAGTCTATCACGGTGATGAAAAAAGCCGGGGGATTTGTCTCACTCAACTACTTTATCCTCCCGGGATTTACCGATTCGGTAAAAGAATTTGAATCGCTCTGCTCCCTGCTGAGTACCTACCAGCCGGATCGCATCCAATTACGAAATCTAAACATGGATCCAGAGTGGTACCTGAGAAGCATCCATTCACAGGAACCCGTCGTATCAATGGGTATGAGCAATTGGCTTGCACAAATCAAAGAAAAATTTCCTCAGTTACAACTTGGTTACTACAATCCCGTAATTCGTTAATAAGACATTGTTTTCTTCTTTTCTTGACCTAAGTCAACTCTTGTCCTTCCACAAATTACGCCTTTTTTTCATTTTTTCCTTTAATAATTCAAAAATTTGGTCTAGATTGTACCTCCAAGAATAATTACTACTCACTTTAAGAGGATCCCAATGCAACTTACTCCACAAATGCGTTTGACCACCCAGCGTCAAATCATTCTTGAAGAACTCGGAAAGGTCACTTCCCACCCAACTGCCAACGAAATTTATGACATGGTGAGAAAACGCCTCCCCCGTATTGGTCTTGGTACTGTCTACAGAAACCTTGAGCTCATGGCGGAAACAGGGATTATTCTGAAACTTGAAGTCGGCGGAACCCAGAAGCGCTTTGACGCCACTGTGGACCCCCATTACCATATTCGCTGTCTCAGCTGTGGCAAGGTCGATGATATCGAGATACCGGTCATGTCAGACATCAATAAAGCTGCCGCTGAGATGAGCCAATATGAGGTCCTGGGACATCATATTGAGTTTTCCGGGATCTGCAGTGAATGCGGTAATGCTGATGCGGAGACTCTGGTCAACTAACCGTGACAGCCTGATCGGGATAATTTCCCCGACTCACAGCTTCCCATAAAAAAAGGCCTGTCGGATGAAATCCGACAGGCCTTTTTTTTTAAGTACTCCGTCTCCCGTAAAATCTATTCAAAGACAACTTTACAGAAACGACGCTTGCCAACCTTGACAAGCACCTCTCCCTGAGGGGACACACTGGTCTTCATGTCCGTTACCTTTTCTCCATCAAGGGACACCGCATTCTGCTTGATCATACGCCGCCCGTCTGAAGTTGACTTCACCATTTCCAGATCAACAAGGAGCTGTGGAAGCCAGATGGGCTCATCTGAATGAATTGCTTTCTCGGGAATATCATCGGGCAGGCCGCCCTTGCGAAAGACCTTTTCAAAATTTTCTTCTGCCTGCTGTGCCGCTGCCTGTGAATGAAAACGGGCTGTAAGCTCACGGGCCAGCTGTTTCTTTATCTCTTTTGGATGAAGAGCCCCGGACTCCATATCAGCCTGTAATGCAGCAATTTCATCACTGCTCAGGTCACTGAGCAGCTCATAGTAACGGAACATCAGTTCATCCGAGGCAGAAAGCACCTTGCCGTAGATGTCGTTGGCGGGTTCCGATACCCCGATGTAATTTCCAAGGGATTTACTCATCTTATTGACGCCGTCAAGCCCTTCAAGTAACGGAAGTGTCATCACAACCTGGGGCGCCTGACCACGGGAGCGCTGCAGGTCACGTCCCATCAGAAGATTAAAGAGCTGGTCGGTTCCGCCAAGCTCAACATCCGCTTCAAGGGCCACTGAATCATATCCCTGAATCAGGGGATACATGAATTCATGGATGGAGATGGGATTGCCCTCACGAAACCTGACCTTAAAGTCCTCCCGCTCAAGCATCCTGGCCACGGTGAGCTCTGAAGCAAGCCTGATCATGTCAAAGGAATCAAGCTTGGACAGCCACGTGGAGTTAAATACCACCTTTGTCTTTTCAGGATCGAGTATCTTAAAAACCTGTTCCTTGTAACTCTCGGCATTTGCCGCCACATCTTCACGGGTCAGGGCCTTCCTGGTCTCTGATTTTCCGGTGGGATCACCGATCATTCCTGTGAAATCCCCGATCAGAAAGTAGACGTCATGTCCAAGATCCTGAAAATGCTTCAGCTTCTGAAGCAATACGGTGTGTCCGAGGTGGAGATCCGGAGCCGTGGGATCAAAACCAGCCTTTACCCGTAGCGGAACTCCGCTTTCTTCTGATTTTTTGAGCTTCTTCACCAGCTCATCATGCCCGATACAGTCAACAACCCCGCGCTCGAGCAGGGATATCTGTTCTTCAATAGTTGCCATTATACTCAATGATTCTTGTGTTAATCTCTACTGCTGTCTGCACTGTTTCAGGGAGGACCGGATGGGCACCACTTACATGAGTACAGAAATACTACAGCTTATTTTGCATACTGCACAGCACGGGTTTCCCGGATCACTGTCACCCGGATCTGGCCCGGATAGGTCAGTTTCTCTTCAATGGATTTTGCGATATCCTGGCTCAGCAGAGTGGCTTCACCATCTTTCACCTTTTGTGAATCGACAATAATCCGCAGATCACGACCCGCCTGAATGGCATATGATTTTTCCACACCGTCAAACGCCCCGGCAATGGCCTCCAGATCCTCCAGCCGTTTCACATAGGACTGCAGCATCTCTTTGCGGGCACCAGGCCGTGCCCCGGAAAGGGCGTCCGCAGACTGCACCA
>JAMOMO010000355.1 GCA_027067035.1 Desulfobulbaceae bacterium | reverse complement strand
AGAAGATTCACCGCCCGGATGGAATTGCTCAAACGAACCTGAACAGCCAGGGCGTGAAGCAACTCATCACGCACTTTCGGCGAAAAGTTCTCACGTTGGGAAAGCAGATCAAGGAATGCTTCGGTGGCATCAGTTGCCCCCAGCTGACCGAGATAACTGATAAGGCCAACTTTCAGCTCATCATTTACCAGAGGAAGAGCCGCAAGAAGGTAGCGGCCGGGATTATCGGAAGCCACTTCGGTGATACAGTCTATCACCTGCTGCTGGATACGGATATCTTCATGCTCAAGACACGGCATGATAAGAGGCACAAGCTCCGGGTCATCCATGGCGGTTATCATTAAAATGATATTACGGATGCCATACCATGGAAGATTTTTCTGGAGATACTCCTTGAGTACAGAGACCGCCGCATATCCTGTGGCAGGTATAAGTCCGATAAGCCGCAGCCTGTCCGCCTTTTCCTGACAGGCAAGAAGGGTGTTTAAAAGATGTATGGCAGCTTTTCTCCCGAGATGGATGAGAATTCGCTCTGCATTCTGCCTTCTCTCACCACGTCCGCGGAGGCAGACTATTGTAAGTTCTTCCAGGATATAGTCGGTGGCAATTTCCTCCTGGGCCCGACTCACAACACTTCGAATGGCATTGCTTTTTTCGTTAATACCGGATTGGATCTGATAAAAGACCTCAAGGAGATAATCACACTCCTTCCAGAGTCCTTCTTCAAGCATACGAATACCATGCTTTTGCAGCTGCCTGCAGACGGTTCCGCAGACAGACAGAAAAAGGGTTTCCGCACGAAGCCAGCGAAGAAGTATTCCGGTAATAAGCTCTATGAGATCCGGGTGTTCTTCCCGGGAAAGCCCGCCCATGCAGAGGCTGAGGGCCATAACCGCCCTTTCCCTCAACTTGGAATTCTCACTGCAGGCACATTCTCCAAGCTTGATAAACAGTACCTTCACACGCTCTCTGTTACCGGACTCACAGTAGGTGGAGATAATCCCGGGAAGGTTTTCCATGAGCTCATCATTTAACAGAACCTCACTGTGTCCCTGCTCAAGATCAGTGACAAGCTTAAACAATCGACGCTCAGCACGCTGCTGTTCTTCCTGCAAGAGAAGTTTTCTGGCGTTCTCCTGAGCTTCTTTTTGTTTATCTCTATTGATTTCCATTGATCAGCTGATAACCTCATTTCCAATTCATACCCTGATCCCGACTGAGCAGGAACTGTCAGGGGCTGAAACTGCCGGTGGCACAATACAACATATTCCCAATGACACAAAAAACCCGTTTAACGAAACGGTGCACAATGGGTGTTGAAAGCCATGTCAGGCACATCTGCTCATGTTGGCCATAACAGGCGTAAAAAAAACCTTTTCAGGTTAATAAAAAAGCGAAAATATACAACACAATACCAAATACATGAGAAATCTTACCACATTACGGAACCATTGAAAACAACTTTCAATTACATGGAGCGTTCTCCATTTCATACAGCTGCTGCTCAACGCCCTTCAAGTCTGCCATATCTGTGAACTCTGAAAGCTGCCACACTCTTTCAAGACTCTTTTTTGCACCGGGATAATCAAACTCGGCCGCTGACTGCAGCAGTACCAGGGCCTTCTTA
>JAMOMO010000354.1 GCA_027067035.1 Desulfobulbaceae bacterium | reverse complement strand
CTTCACTGCCAGCTGAAAAAGGAGCCTTCAGACGGGGAAAGCAGACGCAGGTCTGCTTTCCCCTTTCTTTTTTATTCAGGATATGTTTGCATAGCCACGATTATTTTAAACAATCACCCGAACCCCAGCAACAGCGAGGACATAAAAACGGGCTGGTCGATACAGACAGACCTCCTGCTGCCAACTCTCTGTCACGGATTCGGGAACCGGGAAACCAACAGCGTAACGTGGAGCAGACAATGAGCAGTGATGTAAACGATATAACCATCCAGTACGAAGAGGATGGGCAGGTTCTGGTCAAGGAACTTGACAAAGAGATCCTCACCAAAGGTGCATGGGCAACTATTATCTTCAGATACCAGAACTGGAGTCGGGCAAAAAACGAATTTGCCAAAGAGATGTTTACCATCAGGCGTTACCAGAAACGCAATGGTGAATACCTCCCGAAATCGAAGTTCAACATCTCCAGTGCCGATCAGGCAAAGAAGATCATCGCCACCCTGCAAAAATGGGTTGACTGAAACTGAAAGGAGAATCACATGTACTTCCCGGTGGCAGACATTGAAATTTCCCCTTTCATTCCACCACTTGTAGCCTGTGTCATCTCCTTTTTCACATCAATGGCAGGGGTATCCGGAGCATTCCTCCTCCTCCCCTTCCAGGTCTCAGTGCTGGGTTTCACCAGCCCGGCGGTCAGCAGCACCAATCACCTCTTTAACATCATAGCAATCCCGGGCGGCATCTATCGCTTTGTCAAAGAAGGACGAATGCTCTGGCCTCTCACCTGGCTCGTTGTCATCGGCACCCTGCCCGGTGTTATCGGTGGCGTTTTTATCAGGATTTTCTACCTCCCCTCTCCTGAAACCTTCAAAATTTTTGTAGGCCTGGTCCTTCTCTATATAGGATCAAAACTGTGCCTCGATCTCATCAAACGCGGATCAGCCCCCAGAAAGCCGGACACCTCGACTGATTTCAGAATAAGCAATACAAGCCTCAACCTTCACTCGCTCCACTACCATTTCAACGGCGTCCATTACCAGATTCACACCTTCTCCATCATCGGTCTCAGCCTCATTGTCGGTCTCATCGGCGGTATTTACGGAATAGGCGGCGGTGCAATCATTGCGCCTTTTTTTGTCACCATCTACAAGCTCCCCATCCACACCGTGGCAGGAGCCAGCCTCATGGGGACATTCATCACATCCTTTGCCGGTGTCCTGCTCTTCCAGTTCCTGTCCAGCACATCTTTTATCCATGTTGAGAATATTGCCCCGGATTATCGCCTTGGAATTCTCTTTGGTCTTGGTGGAGTTGTTGGAATTTATCTGGGCGCCAAGGCACAACGCTTCTTTTCTCCCACAATCATCAAGACCATTCTGGCGACCATTATCCTCTTCACCGCAATAAAATATATTTTCTTCAGTTGAAAAACATCGTGCTTTCACGGCCTCGCAGATTTCAGTCTTTTCTGAGAAAAAAAGAGTCGAATAAACGTTGACAGGAGTGAAGTGATTGAGTAGTTTGCCGCGGTCGCTGAGTGAGGGAGAGTCGGAAACGAATCGCCCTCAAAAAAGCATTGCGAAGGTCAAATTAGTTATTGACATAAGCGGAATGCTCGATTATATTGGCGGC
>JAMOMO010000353.1 GCA_027067035.1 Desulfobulbaceae bacterium | reverse complement strand
CAAAAGTCAAGAAAGACACCTGTTATTCTGCTGGTTTAAAGCTTTCAGGGCAGAACAGCGAACCCATTAATTTCCAATCAATTCATATCGCATCAGCATTTCGACAAGTTCACAAAGTGGTAAGCCCACGACATTAGAGTACGAACCACAGATATCCCGTACCAGAAAAGCCCCCACTCCCTGAATACCATAACTCCCTGCCTTGTCCATGGGCTCTCCCGTTGCAACATAGCGCTCAACAGTTTCCCGTGGAACCTCCCAGAACTGCACCCGGGTGGTCACCAGCAGCAGCTCTTCAACACCTTCATCCCTGTTCAGCAGACAGACTGCCGTGTGCACATCATGTTGCCGGCCTGAGAGCTGCAGCAGCATTTCCACGGCCTCCGCCGGATCAGCGGGCTTTTCCAGCACCCTGCCATCCAGACAGACCACAGTATCAGCCGCTACAATCCAACTCCGGCACCAGTGTTCAGCCACGGCTGCAGCCTTCTCCCGGGCCAGACGCCGCACATATTCCTCTGCCGTCTCATCGGCCCCCCTCCTCTCCTCTATATCTGCCGCCACAACCCGAAAGAGGAGCCCGAGCTCAGTAAAATAAGCGCGTCTTCGGGGAGACCCGGAGGCCAGGACAATTTCTTTTCTGCTGGTGAATAATTCAGTCATAAGCGATACAGGCTCAGTTTTTTATTAAAATCGGAATACGAAACTCTCATAAAGCTGACGATGATTCTTCAGCATGCACAGAGAGCATTTCAGGATTCAGCGCAGCCGGGAGCAGATCATACCCGCTTCTGCACTCTCAGACATCATATAATCTGTTACCGGCATTTTCACAGGAAGCCTGCAACATGTCAAAAAAGAATCCTGTTGAGTGTTGTAAATGGAGTAGAGTTCAAGGATTTCAATTCCCACAACCAACAAATTAACACCCATTATGGAAAAATATCTTTCCATCAGATTGCCATTTTAGTATTCTTGTCTGAAAGATATTTATTGCTACTGAATTTCCAGACTCCAGCACACTGCCACAAGGTAACCATGTCAGATAACGCCCAGTTTATCACCAAAGACTTCGCAGCCGGCGAAACGCTCTTTTCACAAGGAGATGTGGGTGATTTTATCTTTATTATCATCAACGGAACAGTTGATGTCTGCAAGACCAGTAATGATAAAAAAGAAATCGTTGCACGAATGTCCAGTGGAGATATCCTGGGTGAGATGGCCGTCCTCACCGACACTCCAAGATGTGCAAGCGGGATCGCAGCCGAACCCACACGGGTAATCATGGTCAAAGACCGCACCCTCCGCCTGGCACTGCTCAACAACGACCTGCCCATCCTCAAGCCGCTGTTCAGCCAGCTTATCCTCCGTTTTAAAGAGGCGGAGCAGCAGGCCAACTACTATCGCCGCAAATTCAAAAAGCTTGAAAAAGAGGTGGCTGTTCTCAAAGAGAATCTGCTTCAGCACGAAATTTCGGCTGACAACTGACCTGCAGTCCCGCAGCATTGGCAAAAGCGACGCCCGTACAGGAAAGCCCACAATGGCCTTCCTGTGCTCCAGTCCATCACCGCAAATTCCTTTGAGGATACTGTTCCCGGGTCTGCATCATGAAAATCCTTTCCGTATCAGACAA
>JAMOMO010000352.1 GCA_027067035.1 Desulfobulbaceae bacterium | reverse complement strand
GGGGCAGATAACCGCACTGCAGAATCTTGGGCGTTCTGATATGGCCTATCCACTCATGGAGCAGCTTTATCTGCTGGTTCCCCATGATGAGACATCAATTCGTCAACTGGCGGTTTACAGTACGCAACTCGGCTTTACAGCAAAAGCGGTTAACTATTACAGGACCCTGATTTCGGAATTCGGGGGGACTGACAGCGACTTTCTCAACAGTGTTCCCCTGTTTGAGGCTGCTGGTGATCAGGAGATGCTGGTCATTGCCTGGACGGGCTACCTGAAGTCTCATCCCTTTTATCTTCCCTTTCACAAGAAACTCTCGGAATATTATCTTACCAGCGGGCTTGAGGAAAAGGCACTGAAGCATTTACTGGTTCAAATTGCCCACGGCGAGGAGAATCCGTCTCTTTTTCTCCAGACCGGAAAGGTATACCTGTATCAGAAGGCCCGTCCCGACAAGGCGCTCTATTATTATGAGGAATATCGTAAAAGAAACCCGGACGATAAAAAGGTGGTCGCGGAGATCAAGCGTATTCAGGCCATACTTGCCAATGACCTCCTGATCATTGTTGAAAACGAGGGGGCCTGGAATCTGTGGCGGGATCTGGCCAAGGTCATTCCCGATCGCCTTGCCGTCTATTATTCCATGGCAGAGCAGCTTGAGGATATTGGCAAGAAAAAAGAATTAATGGAAGTTCTTGAAATAATACACACCCATAGTCCAGGTGATCAGGATATTATTTTCAGACTGGCCCGGCTGTATTTCGAAAAGGGAATGTTTGCCGCTGCAACGGAAAAACTTGATCTCCTTGATGCCGCGAGGCAGCAGGGTGCAGAATATTATCTGATCAGGGCAGAGATAGCCCGAAAGAGCGGCTCCATCGTTCAGTCGCTCAGTTTTTTTAAAAAATATCTCGACGCGGTTCCCGATGATTATCAGATACTGCTTAAATGTCTGACCGTGTCGGGACAGACCGGACTGATTGAGGATCTGAAATATTTTTATGGCCTGTTTGTGGAGAAAGAGATTCCACGGGACCTCCTGAAAAAGGCATGCTTTTCCTTTGGACAGGGACTCCTGATAAACAATTTACATACCGAGGCGGAACAGTTCTTCAGAGACTTACCCGGAAGGTTCTCCCTGTCCGACCGGGAGCGGCTTCAGGTAAAAATCATCCTCGCCACCATTCTGCAGCATGAAAACAGGTTGTACGAATCAGAACAGCTGCTGCGCCTTGCACTCCTGAATGAAGGACCTGTGCCGCAAATCCTCACCGGCCTCATCCAGATTTCATCTCTTCAGGAAGATTGGAGTAACAGCTGGAAGTGGTTTCAGTACTATGTTGAAAGCAGGTCCGGAGATAAAATTCCGGACAGTGTTTCGGATCCGGATCTGATCCTGGAGGAAATATCGATCCTGCAGAGTTCAGAACAGCAGGATCTGGCTATGCAGCTGATTGACAGCTTTTTTCGTAAAAAGAATGAATGTGATCTGAACAGGAGTCACTGTTATCAGTTGAAGAGTAAATCCGCAGAACTCTATTACCATGCTCATCGCTATCAGGATGCGGCTCTGGTGCTGGATGAACTGGCTCCCTTTGCAGGAAATGATCTTGCCTACAGAATACTTGATCTTCTG
>JAMOMO010000351.1 GCA_027067035.1 Desulfobulbaceae bacterium | reverse complement strand
ATGTGTGCACAAAAAGAGAGTCCCTTTATTCAGGTACCACTTTTTTTCAAAATGGACCTGTATTTCATCAAATAAAGCTTGACTCCTCCCAGAATAGCTGTACTTTATAAACAGGATGTGTTGCATATTTGTTGCGCCACACTTTTGCCACACTTAAATTGCAATAATATCTGGTAATTAGTTTACTTGTGGTTTTCTGCCACATTCAGAAATGAATGAGGCCTCATTTGTTTTTAGCGGTTTATTACCACATAATGACCGTAATAACGGGACGCCTAAAGCGGCCTATGTACCAGGAGGAGCAGAATGGATATCCAAAAACTTGAAAAAGAGAAAAATGAAGGCGCCAACACCCTACCTTCAGAAGAACGTCGAAAATTCCTGAAAATGGGTCTGGTTGTCACAGGGGTCTTTCTCGGTGGCACCGTGCTTTCGCTCACATCGTCAAAAACAGTACTTGCCGGAAACACTGATTCCGTTATCCCTGCCGACGGACAATATCCATACCCGAAACACTACGGTATGATCATGCGTCAAAACAACTGTGTTGACTGTGAAAAATGCCTTGATGCATGCAGAGAGACCAACCATGTTCCCACCGGTCACGGTGCATGGAGGACCAATATTCAGGAGAGGATCGTAACCATCGACGGCGTGGAAAAAAGTGAGTTCCGCCCAATCCTCTGCAACCACTGCAATCGTCCCCCCTGTGTCAGGGTCTGCCCCACCAAAGCCACCTATAAAGATCCTGAAACCGGCATCGTGGTGATGGATTACAAAAAATGTATCGGATGTAAAACCTGTATGGCAGCCTGTCCCTACAATGCCAGGTATTTCAACCATGACCGTTACGCCATAGATAAGTGCAATTTCTGCCTCGACACAAGACTTGCCGAAGGAGAAAAAGAAACTGCCTGTGCTGCGGCATGCCCTGCCGATGTCCGTGTTTTCGGTGACATCAAGGATACAAGCACCGAAATCTACAGGCTCCTCCATGAACCCGACAATAAGATATGGGTTATTCGCCCTGAATGCGGTGCATTACCGAATGTTTTCTATATGAATGCCTGAGGCCTGATTTTACAGACTTGTCACAATACCAATGCCTTGAGCCACAGATAAATATTCCAATGCCGTATTGCACTATTTTTCCAGGAGAACATCAGATATGAACAAGAAGCTAATTACCACCTGCAGCGCCTTTTTCTTCTCAGCAATCCTGCTGACAACAAGTAACGGCCTTGCATCAAACGACTATGATGTAAGAGCATTTGGCCCAAAGAAACCCATCGTATGGGACACTCCGGTAAAGGTTGTTTTTGAACATAGAATACACACTGAAGATGCCGGACTTGAATGCAGTTCCTGCCACGATGAACTTTTTGCCATGCAGCGGGGTACCGCCATGAGGACCGGGAACATCTCCATGGCCTCCCTTGCAGAAGGTGAGTACTGCGGAATGTGCCACGATGGTGACACCGCCTTTGCCACAGACACCAACTGCAGTAGTTGCCATATTCCTCCAAAGGACCAGATTGTCTGGTCAAAACCTGTCAAGGCAGTGGTTTTCAATCATCAGATGCACACCGATGATTACGGTCTTGAATGTGACTCATGCCACAACGATGCCTTTGCAATGAAAAGGGGAACTGCCGAAAACTCCCCGTTTTTCACCATGAAATCTCTTTACGACGGTCTCTTCTGTGGAAAATGCCACGATGGAGACACTGCCTTTGCCTCCAATACCCTTTGTAACAACTGTCACATCGGAGTGAAGGGATATAATCGTCTCATGGGCACAGACCCGCACTCGACACATGAGGGCAGCGAGAAAGGAAGTCACTGATCCGGAGTGGCAGATACCCAATTTACGGGTCCACCGGAAACCATCAGAAATACCCAGGCCTCGGCCTGATAAATATTAGTTCAGGAGATCACAATGGCAAGCAACTCTATAACAAACTTATTTAATCAGACACAGGATACCAGTCTGGCCACCCCGGGGATGAACCGGGCTTCATTCTTCTTCCTCATCCTCATTGTTCTTGGCCTTGGATGCGGAGTATCTTCATTTATCTTTGGCCATGACAAGGTGTACAACTACACCCGTGAAGTACCATGGGGACTGCTCATATCCACCTACGCTTTCTGGGCAATCACCTCCACCGGTCTCTGTATTTATGCTGCAATCTCACATATTTTTGGTGGCACAAAAATGTCCATCATCAGCAACAGAATGGTCTGGATGTCAATTATCTGCATCCTCGGCGCCTTTGCCACCATCGGTGTTGAAATTGCCAGCCCTCACAGAATGCTCATCTACAACATTCTCTCTCCCAACCCGACCTCCAACATCTGGTGGATGGGAACCCTCTATGGTATGGCAGTCGGTTGCATGATTATCGAATTTTTCGGTATTGTCACCGGTCTCGCCCGCATTGCCGTCATCCTCGGTACCATTGGTGCAATTGCTGAAGTCCTTGCCAACAGCTGCCTTGGCGGTGTTTTTGCAACACTTCCCTCAAGACCATACTGGTATGGCGGACAGCTTCCAATTTACTTCCTCACCGCTGCATTCCTTTCAGGTGCAGCCGCAACCGTCCTGTTCAACCACCTTGCCTATAAAATACGCGGACAGGAGATGAGCCAGGCAGTGAAGGATGGTATAAAAAGTGCCGGTAAAGCCATGACTCTTGTCCTTATACTCTATTCAGTTGCCACCTTCTGGCGCCTGATCATGTATTTTGTCGGAGGATCGGAACTTGGCCGTATTGCTGCAGCCGCTCTTATTTCCGGACCCCTTTCCGTAAACTTCTGGGTTATCGAAGTGTGTGTCGGTCTTGTTATTCCACTGATGCTGATAATACTTTCCAGACTTCAGAATACCGGAATGATGGCAACTGCCGGTCTGCTGGTACTCATCGGTCAGTTCGTTGCCCGCTATGACCTCATCGCCGGCGGCCTCCTTGTTTCCGGAACCCTTGGCTGGGACAACGTACCGACTTATTTTGATTATGTTCCATCGTTCTTCGAGTTTGCCGTTGTCATAGGAAGCTTGAGTCTGGTCTGTTTTGGTTTTCTCCTTGGTGAGAGAGTCTTTGGAAAGATATTCACCCAGAGCAAACATCACTGAGATATACATTGACAAGGAAGAAAAAGGCCCTTCCCCTGGGGCCTTTTTCTTCTTTATCTTCCTGCAATACCTATTATGGTCACCAGACCTGTTTACATAACCCGATACTCAACCTTTTTTTCTCAAGACCATGCCTGATAACACTCAAAAATCTACGGCTTCCCAGAAAACAGACAAACAACAGTCTTTCCTGGACTCCCATGCCTCAGGCGGTGGTAATGAATTATTTCAGGCGATCCAGGACCCGGTCCTGGTGGTTACACCTGACGGCATCATCATAGACGCCAACAATGCTGCCCTAAAGGCGGCCCAGAAATCCCAGGAGGAGATAATCGGAAAAGGGATCTGCACCATTATTCACGGCGGCAGCCTCCCCCACATTAAATGCCCCCTTGAAGAATTTCTTCTCACCCGTGCTCCAAGGGTTGAGGAGACCACCCTTCCCGGACTTTCCGGAGAATACCTGCTGACCATCTCCCCTGTAAAAGACAAAGATGACACTGTCAGAAAAATACTGCTGGTTGCAAGGGAACTCACCAGTGATGAAATGAGAAAAGCAGACTCCATCAGAACTGCACAGATGGCAGCCATTGGCGAACTCGCAGCAGGAGTTGCCCATGAAGTAAATAACCCGATCACCGGCATCATCAATTTCGCACAGCTCCTCCTTGATGATTCAGAAAAAGATTCACTACAGGCAGAGCTTCTTGACAGAATTGTCAACGAAGGAGAGAGAATTGCACTCATCATCAAAAATCTCCTTTCGTTTGCCAGGGAAAGTGAAAACAGTAATGAACCTGTTGAAATTGTACAGGTTATTGAAGACAGCCTCTCCCTTGTTGCACATCAACTCAAAAAAGACGGCATCAAAATACATACCGAATACTCATCCCAGTCCTGTCAGGTCTATGGAAACTACACGCAGTTACAGCAGGTGGTACTCAACCTGCTCAGCAACTCCCGATTTGCCTTAAACGATCGCTACCCCACCTCGTCTCCGGAAAAAAGAATTGAAATCAGTTGCTATCCCTTTATCAAGGAAGAGGGCCAGACAGTTGTGCAGATATCCATTAAAGATACCGGCACAGGGATTCCCCAGGGTATTTTAAAAAGATTGTTTGACCCTTTCTTCACAACCAAACCATCAGGAAAAGGCACAGGTCTGGGCTTGAGTATCAGTTACGGCATAATCCGGGACCATGGCGGAATCATAAAGGTCGATTCCATCATGCACCAGTACACGAAAATGATAATTGAACTCCCAACAGCCGGTATTTGATATGGAAAATCAACTTCCTCAGGAAAAAGACACCCATATTTTAATAGTAGATGATGAGGCAAGTATCCGCCTTACCTTTGAAATGTTCCTGGCCCGGGAGGGCTATGGACCGATTGTGACGGCATCCACCCTTGACGAAGCCCTTGAAGCAATAAAAAACAACACCTTCGATCTTATTATCAGTGACATCGTTCTTGAAGGCGAACGGGGCACGGACTTACTCTGCAAGATCAGAGAATCCGGCATCGAGTGTCCCGTTGTCATGGTTACCGGTTTCCCCAATCTCGACACTGCCGCTGAAGCGGTACGCTACGGTGCATTTGATTACATTTCAAAACCGGTGAACAAAGAAACTCTCCTGAAATTTGTCCGACAGGCCCTGAATCACTGGGAACTGGAAAATGAGAAAAAAAATCTTCAGCATGAAAATGAGAAATTCAAACGCTATCTGGAGGCCATTTTCAGCTCAGTCCGAGATGCCATAATCACAATTGACAATAAAATGAATATTGTGCAGCTCAACGATACCGCTAAACGCTGGCTGCTTTACAAAGAATCCGATTCAAAAAAATATCAGCGCCTGGAATCCTACCAGAGCGAAATGGGTAAGGCCTGTCTGCAGGATGCAAAACAGGTACTCTCCACCAGAAAAGAAGTCCAGGAACATCAGGTTGAATGCAGAAAACCCGACGGTAACCTGCGGATCATCAGTCTCAACGCCGCTCCCCTTGAAGACGGTCAGGACGAATTTAACGGTGTGGTCATGGTTGCCCGGGACATCACCATGCCCGAGCCGGCCATAGGAACAAATTCAAGAAACAAATTCCATGGCTATGTCGGTTCAAGTCAGGTCATGCAAAATGTCTACAATCTCATTGAAAATGTGGGAAAAGTCGATACCGCAGTACTGGTAACCGGGGAATCCGGAACCGGAAAAGAGCTTGCGGCGGAAGCCCTCCACGCAGAAAGCCCGCGAAGGGATATGCCCCTTATAAAAGTTGATTGTGCGGCCATGCCGGAAGAACTCCTTGAGAGTGAACTCTTCGGGCATGTCAAAGGGGCATTCACAGGTGCGGACAGAAAAAGAGAAGGAAGACTGCTGCTTGCCGATAACGGAACCCTGTTTCTTGATGAAATTGGAGACATCTCACCCCGTAT
>JAMOMO010000350.1 GCA_027067035.1 Desulfobulbaceae bacterium | reverse complement strand
TTGAGATACAGGTGACCGTGGGAATCCTTGCCGCCGGTGCATTTGTAGTGACTATGCTCATAAAGCCGGCACTTGCAATTGAAATGAGACTGCGGGAAAAAGCAGCAGCATCGTCGTAAACAGTTCATTCCTCCGCCGGATGGGGATAACTCTGGAAAGGTCGGATTGCTCAATGCAATTCCGGCCTTTTGTCGTTTTTATCAGGCCGTCATACCGGTATCTCCGAGGAGTTTCATACCCATTGACACGGCTTCTTTTCGTTTCAGTGTCCTAGACAAATTCCCCATACTTTTGATCAATCTTGTTTTGGTCTTGTTTTTCTGATACCATGAAGTGTGTTCTTTATATTTTCAAAAAAATATCGTTATTACTACTGTTTGCATACATAAATGAAAATAAACACTGAAATCAGACAGCAGATTTTTATTGTTACCTGTGAAGGAAGTCGCCTTGATGCCTCCTTTGCCCAGAGCTTTTTTTCCTCGATGCAGGGATTTATCCAGAAAGGTCACATGGATATAGTTCTTGATCTGTCCAGTGTGGAATTTGTCGATTCCACAGGGCTCGGTGCCATTGTCCGCTGCCTGAAGGAGTTGAATGGCCGTGGCGAGCTGGTCCTCTGTGGAGTCAATGAAATGGTGCTCAGTCTCCTCAAAATGACCCGTCTTGATGATATTTTCATTCAGGCCCGAGATCGTGATGAGGCCTTGAAACGACTGAAGGAGGAACAGGAAAAAAAGGCGGCAAAGCCGGTTCAGCTGGAAAAGGCTGCTGAGGCGCCGAAGCCGAAGCCGGAAAAACCCAAGGTTACAGGATTTGATGAATCCCTTCTCTCCTCCCTGAGTATGGAGGATGGAGAGGATGTGCAGGAAGTTGATACCGGTGAGAGACGGCGGCATCGCCGAATCAGCAACAAGCAGATTCTCAGTGAAGACATCATCGTCTACTGCACCAACAGCACGACGGGAAAGCGATCCACAGGTATTATTCTGGATATCTCTCCCAGCGGACTTTTACTGGTGTCCCCCTCCAGGCTCGGTGTTGGTGAAGAGTTCATCATTACCGGTCGCATTGGAAGAAATTTCAAGTTTCGCGAGCGAGCGGTGATTCGAAACTGCAGGGATGGAAAGTACGGTTTTGAGTTTATTAAACCGTCCCGTGAGACCACCTCTTTTCTGAACCAGCTCACAGGCTCCGTAATGCTCAGTGCCAAGGGCCGTCTCAACACCTGAGCCTCTCCTGATGATACTGGAAAACAGTGAAATTGATGCGGGATCGTCCATTATCTTCCGTATTCCGGCACGCCTTGCCGACGTCCGTCTTATGGGGATTTCCGTCAATGCAGTTTTTGGCAAAATGGGTTTTGGCGATGTTGATACCTTTCAACTTGAACTTGCCATTACCGAAGCGGCTAACAACATCGTAAAACATGCCTACGCCTATGCCGAAAATGTCTTTATAACAATGAAGATTCTCATTGCCGCTGACCGGGTTACCTGTACCTTTATCGATACAGGGAAGTTTAAAAATTTTCTGACCAATAACGGTCAGGGTGAAATCGCCACTGACACCACCCTGCTGCCGCCGAATTCCAGGGGAATATGTATTATCTGCGATGTGATGGATGAGGTGAGTTATCGCAGGTCAGGGGACAAGAATATATTAACACTGGTAAAGTACTTTGCCTGATACCCTGCAGAAAAGCTACCATGCAAGGCGGAATATCGTACTTGTGGTGGATGACAGCGAAGCTGTGCGCATCCTTATATCCGTCTTTCTTCGTGAAGGCGGTTATATCACTGTTTCCGCTGAAGATGGTCAACAGGGGCTTGAGCAATGCCTGCGGGAACCGCCGGATCTTATTTTACTTGATATTGCCATGCCGGTGATGGATGGTTTTTCCCTCTGTGCCAGGTTGCAGAAAGATAAAAACCTCTGTCATATCCCCATTATCATGCTTTCAGCAAGGGATGACATGGAGTCCAAGATGCGCTCTTTTGAGCTCGGTGCAGTGGATTATATTATAAAGCCGGTCACCAAGGAAGAGCTGCTGGCACGCATTAAAACTCACCTGACCATCAGCAGATTGACATATTCCCTCCAGGAGGCCAACAGAAAGCTCCTTCTTCATCAGGAGCAGCTGCTCCAGGGGCTCCATGCCGCAGCAGATCTTCAGAAAAATCTGCTTCCCAGGCGCGTTCCTGACTGCAAAAAGCTTCATTTTTCATCCTATTTCAAACCATGCCAGGAGGTTGGCGGGGATATTTATAATATTGTACGTCTGGACAGTGATCATCTGGCCGTCTATATCCTTGATGTTTCAGGTCACGGTTTTCCTGCGGCCATGATGGCAGCCCTTGCCACCCAGGCGCTGAGCAGTTTCTCCTTAATGTCTGACAGTGAACATCCCGATGAGAGGGTTGCACGACCTGCAATGGTTATTCGGGAGCTGAACAGGGAGTTTCCCATTTCACGCTTTAACCTGTATCTCACCATGGTATATCTTCTTTTTGATACTTCGGATTTCAGCTTTCGCTACTGCTGTGCCGGGCATCCTCCCCTGGTACATATGCGTGGAGACGGGACGGTAAGCCTTCTTGATGCCGGTGGTCCTCCTGCGGGAATGGATGGCAGTTGGGAGGAGGGTGAGGGGAGGCTTGAGAGTGGGGACAGGCTCTTTTTTTATACTGACGGAATCACGGAGCACAGCGGTCCAGATGGAGAACTCTACGGTCAGGAACGGTTCATTGACTCAATAGAGAAGAGCCACGGCCTGCCGCTGCAGGCAGCTGTGCAGAGCATCATCGGGGAGTTGAAACGCTTCGGGGGCCAGAAGGAACCGGATGATGATGTGACTCTGCTTGCCGTGGAAAAAGAGTAGTTACAGCAGGATTAGGGCTTTATGTAGGAAAAGCCATCGTTCTGAAGGTCAATGAGTGCCACAATCCCTGCAGGGATAATTTCGCACTCATCCAGGATTTCCTCCACCTGCAGTTCAAATCGTTCAATGGCATTTTTACAGACCTGAAAACGCACCCCGGCACCGATAAGATCCCTGATGCGATCAAGAAATTCGGCGCCGTTGCTCCGGGTGACGAGTTTTGCTGCAGGCCCGTTAAAGAGTACAACCAGATCGTGTTTTTCATCAGGAATGGCCTTGAGCAGGTTGATCACATTATTCAGGGCCAGGGTCAGCACTGGGACCTCATTCTGATCCACATGAAAAACGGCTTTGTATGTCATATTACTCTCTCCTTTCTGAACAATTCCCTGAATCCGTGGTAAATACGGGGCAACAGGTACAATGGGGTGTTGATTGTATCATTCAATTCCAAGAAGTTCGTCGCGCAGATCATCACCCACCGGATTTTTTCCAAGCCAAATGGAGAGCAGGGCCCTGTTAAAGTCAGCACCTGCTATGCTCCCTTTCAGCTTTCCGGCGATGATGACTTCAGTGCCCTTCTCAGGGCTGTAGTCAAGCACTATTGTCTCACCTTCGTGGACGTCCGTGAACATCCCGTTAAAGGCCTGAATACGTGGTTCCAGGGCCTGAAGCTCGTCTGTGCCCAGGTTCTCTTCAAAACCGTCATTCCAGCCATCAACCAGCTTCTCTCTGGAGACCTCATCGTAGAGTATATGCATGGTCATGCGCTTTCGTCCATCTGATCCCAGGATCTCTTCTGCGTTGTGTGACGGCTTCTCAAGATAGAGTTCCGCTATGTATATCTTAAAAAAGAATTTGGAGCGAATACCAGCACCGTTGAGCTGCAGACCGGAATCAACGGAATCTGGTATGCTGACCCCCTCTATTTCAAGTCCCTGGGCAGGGATAGCCAGCAGTAGAAAAAAAAGACAGAGAAGAGATTTTAACATATGTGTACTCCTTGCGGCTTTTCAATGAAAAGACAGGTATCAGTGTAAGCGTATTGTTGAAGATGCACATCCTACCAGAACTGAACCTCGTCTGACAAGCCGGAAAAGTGTTTTTTGAGCTCGAAAAATGAAAGAAAATCCGGAAAAGGTGCATTTTTTTACAACGGTGCTCACTCTGTGAGCACCTGCCCCTGTTACATTCCTCTTAAAACAACTGGGGAGGGATGTGATATGAAGGAGAAAGGTATGACTGTTCAGGGAAATAATTTTTACGCAGTGCTGCCCCTGGGATGCCGTGCACCTGTAAGATATGCAAAAAGGGGAATACTCAGACGTCTTGTTCAGAAGTATCAGAAAGAAATTGACGCAACACTTGCAGCCACGGCAATAGGGACAATGCTGTTAATGGGTATCTGGGGCTTTTTAATCGAGCTTGCAGCATGTTAGGGGAATCGCGGCAAAGGAGGATACTCCGCTGAAATACCGTGTTGAGGGAAAGATCGGCTCAATTATGAAGAGATATCGTTGAAGATATTTTGAGAATATTTTATGATTTGCCAGGATTCTGTTCCCCCTGACAGAGAAGAGTCCTCTGCAGGGGGAAGCTTTCATCTTGCCGCGTGTGCTGTGCTGGTGCCGGTTTTCAGAAAAACCCGTCCCATGCAGCAGGACCTGAAAGAGAATCCATTACTTTATGGCCATGATGCGTTATTATGGACCATGCCCTATGAATCAGTTGCGTTTTTTTGTTTTTTTTAACGGCTCGAGGATACTATGCCAGATTATACTTCTTTATCGAACCATACTTTTCATATTCCGGTCATGGGAACCGGCTTCACCATTGATACCCCTCTAAAGGTGGCAAAGTACGGTATTTCGTCGTCAATATCCCTGGTGGACGATGTCCTCATTGAGCAGGTAAGAAAGTTCTACTGCGAAAAAGAAAATGAGCCATATGAAGAGATTTCGAGCAAAAGTGAAGATGCCCGGGCCAGCCGTATAACGGCCTATCTCAATCTTATTGACCGCCTGGTTAAGAAACAGGTGAGGGAACTGCAAAGCTCGGCCTTTGAAGAGGGGAGTGAAATCTGCAAATATTATGACCTGCTTCCTGACGATGCTCCTCTTCGGAAGCTCTATCTGGAGATGCTGGCAACCACGGATGACTCCAGAAAAAAAGAACTGCAGGAGACACTGCGCAGTCAGGCCGTTCCGGGAAGCATAGATGTTAACATCATGACCAAGCTGGATCGTGATCAGTATGAGAAAGGAGAGAAGCTTCCCGCTCTGTATGCAGATGCCATGAGTGCACTGCGCGGTTTTGCGGAATCCACCCTCTCGTCGGCCATTGTCTTTTCAGCAGGAATCAATAAGCGGCTTTACCGCTACATGACCGAGTTCAAGGATTTCTTCCCCGATGAGAACGGTGACTGTAAAAAGAAGATTATTTTGAAGGTGAGTGACCATCGCTCATCGGAAATCCAGGGACGTTTTCTTGCAAAAATGGGACTCTGGGCCTCGGAGTATCGCATTGAGTCAGGTCTGAACTGCGGCGGGCATGCCTTTGCCTCCAAGGGCTATCTCCTCGGTGTTGTGCTTGAAGAGTTTAAACGCAAGAAAAACGAACTCCTTGAAAAACTGGTTCCTCTCTATGAGAAGGCCCTGGCGGCAAAGGGAGGTGTCACCGCAAGCTTGCCCGATGATTTTCGTATCACGGTTCAGGGTGGTGTGGGGACAGCCGATGAACACCGCTTTCTGCTGAATTATTACGGGGTCAACAGTGTGGGCTGGGGGACACCTTTTATGCTTGTTCCCGAGGCCACCCAGATGGACAGTGTCAATCTTCAACGGCTCATGCAGGCCTCTGATGATGATGTGTATCTCAGTGATGCTTCGCCGCTGGGAGTACCCTTCTGGAATCTGCGCACCTCCACCAGCGAGGAGAGACGGCGCGAACGCATAGAGGAGGGAAAACCCGGATCGTCCTGTCCGAAAGGCTTTGTCGGTTTCAGCACTGAATTCACCAAAAGACCTATTTGTCTGGCCTCAAGGGCCTATATTCGTCAAAAACTTGAGGTCCTGCCGCAGGAAGGGCATTCTCCGGAAGCCTATGAAAAGATTAAAGAGAAAATTCTTGCCAAGGCCTGTATCTGCCATGAACTTGGCGGCAATGCCACCATTCCCATGGGAATAGAACCGGATGCCGACGCAACGGTCTGCTGTGGTCCGGGAATTGTGGATTTTTCCAGAATTGCCACCCTCCAGGAGATGCTTGATCATATCTACGGTCGCATCTCACTGCTCACATCCACTGACAGGCCTCACATGTTTGTCAAAGAGCTGGGGCTTTATGTTGACTACCTGCGCAAGGAGATTGAAAACTACCCCGCAGGCCTTGCAGTGAACAGTGCGGCTTTTCTTGAGGGGATGCGGGAAAATCTCTTTAAGGGAATTGACTACTATCAGACCCTTTCCAGCCAGTTTGTTGAGGATTCCAGGGAGAGGTTTCTGGCGGGGCTGAAAACAATGCGTGCAGCACTGGAGCCGCTTTTTCTGGAAAAGGCTGAAATGTAGTTTTCAGCCTGGCTGTGGGGAATTGCTGTGCAGTGATTCATTGCTGCAATATTGCTGAAACAGTGATATTGCAGCTTTTTTTTGCCCTATGGCTTCTGGCGGTGAAGTGCCAGGCCCTTGAAGAAATGGCGCAGGAACTGGTCACCGCATTCCTGGTAGTGCTTGTGGCCCTTTCTCCTGAAAAATGAGGAAAGTTCGGATTTGCCGATCTCCATGTCACCACGTTTGAAGATCTCCAGCATGTCAGCCTCCTGATAGCTGAGGGCAATCCGGATCTTTCGCAGCACATCGTTGTTGGAGAGCTGCTCAGGTTCTGTTTTTCCAGGCTTTTTCAGAGATCCCCGGTATCGGATAATCAGGCCGTCGAGAAAGGCGGCGAGCAGTGGCTGGGGACAGAGTTGAAAGTTTTTTTCACCCTCTTTCTGGAGCAGCTGATGGAGCTTGATCTCCTGGGTGGTCCTGCCTGTTGCTGCAAATATTTCCAGCATCTCATTGTCTTTCAGATCAAGGCTGTAGCGGATTTTGCGAAGAATGTCGTTGGCAAGCAATGGGTACACGAAGGTGTTGAGAGAAGAGAAAGATCCCAGGCAGTCGAATCAAACTGGAAGCGACTGCCTGGGACATGGAATAGAAACCGGATGGATCAGGACGTGCTTTCTTCCTTCCAGTCGGGGCGCAGATAGAGCTCTGTGAGCTGTTTTCTGGAAACGCCGGCAGGTGCCTCGGTGAGAGGACAGGTGGCCCGCTGGGTCTTGGGAAAGGCGATGACGTCACGGATTGAGTCACTGCCGGTGATGATCATGAGCAGTCTGTCCAGTCCAAAGGCAAGTCCTCCGTGTGGTGGAGCACCAAGCTCAAGGGCACGGAGAAGGAAGCCAAACTTGTCATTGGCCTCTTCTTCACTGATATCAAGGGCCTTTAAGACCTTTGCCTGGGTGTCACGCTGGTGGATACGGATGGAGCCGCCTCCAATTTCAGTGCCGTTCAGCACGAGATCATAGGCCTGGCTGTAAACGGAGCCGGGATCACTTTCAAGTTTGTCGAGATCTTCGTCTTTGGGCGCCGTAAAGGGGTGGTGCAGCGCCTGAAAACGTTTTTTGTTCTCATCGTACTCCATGAGCGGGAAATCGGTGACCCAGACGAAATTAAAACTTTTCTTGTCGAGGAGTTCAAGCCTGCGGGCAATTTCGACACGGAGCTCGCCGAGTACCGGGAAGACAACAGAGGGCTTGTCGGCACCAAAGAAGAGCAGATCGCCCTCTTCAGCTCCCAGGGCCCCGGTCATGGCGGCACGTTCCTCATCACTGAAGAACTTGGCAATGGGAGACTGCCATTCACCATCGGCCTTCATCTTGACCCAGGCCAGTCCTTTGGCACCAAACTGTGCCACGTATTCAGTGAGAACATCAAGGTCCTTGCGGGAGAAGTTTGCACAGCCCTTGGCATTAATGGCACGCACTGTGCCGTCACCGTCTGCTATGGATCTGAAGACCTTGAAGGAGCAGGTTCTGGCGATTTCAGTGAGATCCACCAGCTCAAAGCCGAACCGGGTATCGGGCCGGTCGGTACCGAAACGGTTCATGGCATCATCATAACTGATCCGCCTGAACGGTGGAGCCACATCAATGCCCAGGGTATCCTTGAAGAGCTTGCTGATCATTCCCTCGGTGATTTCGATGATCT
>JAMOMO010000349.1 GCA_027067035.1 Desulfobulbaceae bacterium | reverse complement strand
ATCCTGTAGAGCAATATAGCCAGCTAGTGTTTCAGCAGCTAACGCCGTTGTAATTGATCTTTTCCAAAAAAGATTCAGATCGAAAGTACCCTGGGGAACATCTTGAAAATCCTGCACAATCACAAAGGACAGTGCAATATTTTTAAGCGCATTAGTACCAATCAGGGCTGTGGCCTGACTGAGCGATTCAACGGGATTAGGTAGACCAAAAAGAGAAGAGTTTGCAAGCTTTAAAATCCGCGCAGTAAGGGCCGGATCTGCCATAATGATCTTAGCTATATCATCAAAAGAATTCTCCTCCTGACGCACAGCCTCAAGAATTTTAAGTGCAACTCCCGGAGGTGAAGGCAGTTTGATATCCTCGTTAAAAAACTCCTCTATCGTCGACATACCAACTCCCTATTTTTGGGGCAGTAAAGGTTGAATGTTATTCCTCAATTTCTCCAATAATGAATTACAGTCATCTGTAATTCCCATGTGAAGAGTTTCTTCTATTTGCTGTGCCAATTCAGCATCATCTGTAAAGCCAATCCCCAGCAAGGTTCCTTTAACCTTATGTACAGCACTCTCTAACTCAACAAACTGTGAGTTATGGAGAAATATTCCTGCTGCCTGCATGGATTCACCAAGCGATACGATTGAAACCCGGAATAAAGCCTCTATCTGCTCTGGCTGTAACTTGTATGTCTTTTGCAGATTTTTAATCGCAATGTCCCGCAATGAATTTGAAGAATGAGGAAACAATTTACCAATGATAGCTTTTACTTCTTCTGGCATAAAAGGTTTTGTGACATACTCATCCATTCCAGCCGCAAAACATTTCTCCCGATCACCGGAAAGGGCATTTGCTGTTATTGCGATGATTGGAATATTCTTCCCCGACAGTGTTTTTTGCAAATCCTGCAACAGAACAGCATCGAGCTCTTCCTCTGGCAACACATTTGTTTCACAAGCCCGAATTATTCTTGAAGTCGTGAGTCCATCCATCTCAGGCATTTGAACATCCATAAAAACTAGATCAAAATGCTTGTTTTGGCGTAGTATATCCAATGCCTGCAGGCCATTCTCTGCCGGAAAAACCTTATGACCATCCTGTTCCAGAAGAATAGTGGCAAGCTCTCGATTAGCAGCATTATCTTCCACCAATAAGATCGACAAAGTGGAACTCGGTGTCTCAAGCGAAATATCTTTACCGGAAATATTCGTCGATTCAGGCCCTGAACATTTTTTACCATGTAAAGCCTGTATCACAGCAATGTGAAATTGACTGCTGGTAAATGGATACACAAGGCAACTTGAAAGTGCTATATGGGCGCACTCTTCGCAAAACTTAAGACTCTGAGCATTCACCATTATCACAGCAAGCGTACGCATTTTTTGCTGTAAGATAAAATCAAATATCGCCTGTGCTTTTTCAGGTTCACTTCCCTGTTCGAACACAACCAGACCATACTCCTTTTGTTCCCGCTGGCTTTTCTGGAGAAGGATAAGCCCTTCGTCTATGCTCTCTGAAGAACTTACACAAAATCCAAAAGATTCGAGGTGTTCCTGCAATAATTGTTGATAAACGGTTGCAGGATGTATCAGGAGAATCGGTTTGGTGGTATCTTCCTCTGCAAGTACTTCTGTTATTGGCAGA
>JAMOMO010000348.1 GCA_027067035.1 Desulfobulbaceae bacterium | reverse complement strand
TCCTGCTGCTGGACATGCTCCACTACCTTGACACACCCAGTGTGAGCACCCTCTTTGCCAACTGTTTCCAGAGCATGGCAGACGGGGGAGTTCTCCTGGCACGATTCGTTATCAGACCCGATACCGCGCCCTCATGGTCCTGGAAGCTTGAGGAGTATCGGATCAGGCTCAGCGGCGGAAAAACATATTACCGGGATGCCAAACAGATGGCTGCCCTTATGGAAAATGGTGGTTTTCAGGTGAAAATCAATACGGTCAGCCACAGCAACAGTGAACTTGTCTGGCTCAAGGGCTGTGCTGTCAAGACTGCAGTTCTGGACTCCCCGCCACAATAGATCTCCTCAAGCATCACTTTTTTATTCCTTAATTCATCACGAATGTGATACCCTGTTTTATTCATAAAGGAATTACTTCAGCCGGGAGAGCTTTTCATGTCATCTCATATTCTTGCCATCGATCAGGGAACCACATCCAGCCGGGCAATACTCTTTAACCGGAAACTTGAGCCGGTGGCCGTTGCCCAGCAGGAATTCGAGCAGCACTTTCCCCGCTCCGGATGGGTGGAGCATGATCCTGCAGATATCTGGCAGAGCAGCCTTGAAACCTGCCGGGAAGTCATTGCACAATCTGAACTCACAAGCGCAGACATTGCCGCAATCGGCATCACCAACCAGCGTGAAACCACCATTATCTGGGACAGGGAGAGCGGCCAGACCATTCACCCTGCCATTGTCTGGCAGGATCGCAGGACCAGTGAGCTCTGCGACAGCATGAAGGCCGCAGGGCATGAAGAACTGGTCACCGAAAAGACCGGGCTCTTTCTCGATCCTTACTTTTCAGCCACCAAGATCTCCTGGATTCTTGACCATGTTGCAGGGGCCAGAGAGCTGGCCGAATCGGGACGTCTGGCCTTTGGCACCGTGGATTCCTTTCTTCTCTGGCACCTGACAGGGGGGGATGTCCATGCAACAGACGCGACCAATGCCTCCCGCAGCCTCCTCTATAATATCCACTCCGGCTGCTGGGATCAGGAACTGCTGGAACTCTTTTCCATCCCCCGATCCATGCTGCCGGAAGTCCATGACTGTGCCTCAAATTTCGGTGTCAGCCGGGCCGATCTCCTGGGCAGGGAAATCCCCATCTGCGGTATTGCCGGAGATCAGCAGGCAGCACTCATCGGCCAGGCCTGTTTCCGGCCGGGTATGCTGAAATCCACCTACGGTACCGGCTGTTTTGCCATGCTCAACACCGGAGCAACAGCAGTTCCATCAAACAATCACCTCCTCACAACCATCGCCTACCAGCTGGAAGGAAAGAGATGCTACGCCCTTGAAGGTTCAATTTTCATAGCAGGGGCCGCAGTCCAGTGGCTGCGCGATTCCCTGGGGATCATCAAAGAGGCATCTGAGGCGGGGCGGCTGGCGGCAAGAGCCGACGACAGTCAGGATGTCTATCTGGTTCCGGCCTTTACAGGTCTTGGGGCTCCGCACTGGGACGCAGAATCACGGGGGGCACTGTTTGGGCTGACGCGAAACAGCGGTCCTGCAGAATTTGCAAGAGCTGCCCTTGAGTCTGTCTGCTATCAGACCCGTGATCTCCTGGAGGCCATGCAGGGCGACTGGGATATGCAGGGAGATGAAACA
>JAMOMO010000347.1 GCA_027067035.1 Desulfobulbaceae bacterium | reverse complement strand
CATGGAGATGTCGCCACGTTCCAGCTCTTCTTTGCTCAGGATCACAGAATTTTTATTGCGGTTAAGCTTGTGGCCTTCAAAGGTGTATATGATCTCCTTGATACCATGCTTCTCCGCTGATTCACCAAAAGTTGCCTCGGCACCTTTGAGGCCGCCGCTGTAAAGTGTACATTTCTTTTGATCCATTATCTGCTCCTTACAAGTTGAGAAATCCAGTAAAACCAATTTGATTGCCGGCGGACCCCGCAGGGCGAAACCATACAACAGAGTGAAGAAAAAACCGAGTCACCAGTGTCGGGAAAATTTATAAAATCAATACACTGTAATATCTTTTGCTGAATTTTCATCACGGATTCAAGTGCAAGTTTACCACACTTACTCCCAAAGGCAAGCAAAGCTGGCACGGCGGTCTATTTTTTCCGGGCCATGAAAAATACCCTGTCAGGGGCCGGATATCCCTCAATCGTCTTTGCGGGATCTTTCGGATCCAGGAAATCGCGGTAGGACTCAAAAGTCATCCAGTCTGTTCTGCGCTGTTCAACACTTGACATGGGGTGCTGACAGAAGAGTTCAATGTCCGTAAATCCCGCACGACTCAGCCAGTTTTCCAGGCAGCGGGCAGTGGGAACAAAATAGGTTCCCGGCACTTTGGCGTAGGTCTTTTTCGGAAAGATGGCTATCTCCTCTGTGCCGGGGATGGCCTGTGATTCCAGGATGAGGCTGCCGCCGCTTTTTAAGGATCTGAAGACGTCCCGCAGGGCGTCAACCGGGGAGCTTCGGTGATAGATGATTCCCATGAGAAAAAGGACATCAAAGCACTCCGGAAAGAGGGGGAGCTGTTCCACTCCCAGCAGGTTGATTGCCAGGTTCTGCTGACGCGCCATGCCGTTTAAGCCCTTGAAACAGTAGTAGTGCTGTACCGAGGGCTCAAAACCGATGACAAGCCGCGGTTTGTGCGGGACCATACGAAACATGTAGTAGCCGTTGCTGCAGCCCACATCGGCCACTGTTTTATCCGTTAGATCTGGCAGCTTTGGCAGCAGTCGCTGCCATTTTCTCTGGCTCTGCCACTCGGAATCAACATCGATGCCATAAACGGAAAAGGGACCCTTACGCCAGGGCATAAAATCACGCAGGGCGCTCTCTATGATCTGCTGATCCCCGGGGTCAATCTCATCTGCGCTGCCTATCTTTACAGCGTCTTTGGTGCAGTCAACAGTTGCAGCGGGAAATTCTGCAAGGGTTTCACAGGGGGTTCTGTAACGGAGAAAGCCTTTTTTGTTCTGACTTACCCAGCGCTGTTTCTCCTCCTCCTGCCTGAGGATCCGGTCCACCTGCGCACTTCCTGGAAGCTGGTCGATATAATTCATGTGGCTCTCTTCTGTTTAGAGGGGTTTTACGGCGAGAAAGGAGACAAAGTTGAACCACTGAAAAAACGGCTCCACTTCCACGAAGCCGGCTGCCTGCAGCAGGGTTCTGTTTTCTTCCATGGTACAGGGAATCAGGACATTTTCCAGGGCCTCTCTCTTCTTGGCGATCTCAAGTTCGGAGTAGCCGCGCTCCTTTTTAAACTGATGGTAAATGTCGATATAGGTTCTGTTGAGGCCGGGATGCCGGGAAATGATTTTCTCACTCAAGATACAGATACC
>JAMOMO010000346.1 GCA_027067035.1 Desulfobulbaceae bacterium | reverse complement strand
AAGATGGAGAGACGGGATTCAGCGGCTATGGGACAGTTGTGAAATCCGGCAGCCGGGAGCTTGGCTATGCAGAGGGTGTGGAAAAACTGAATCAGCAGTTGTTGCAGGTGTATCTAAGCAGTGAAAAAGATGCTGAACAGCGACTTGAGACAGGGTTAGCCTTCTGGACATGGCAGCGTTACGTTAACCTCCTTTATAGTAAACAGTCCATGACCATGAGTGCCAAGAGCATATCTTTTGGAGCAGAAAAACGGGCAGGTGCGGTGTTGGAACAGGATATGTCCCTTTACATGGGACTGTCCCGTGCGGTTGCATTTCACCGGTCAATGTATGAGGAAAATGGCAGAAAGGATGCAGCGGGCTTGTGGCGGAAATTTGATGTAATACTGGATCGCTGCCTAGACATTGCTTCGAGGCAGAAACTCGGTTTGGTTCTTGATGATGAGGATAACCGTTTCCTCAATGATCTGGATAAAAAATTACTGCAGCTGACTGGTGGCAGGGATCACCCCATAGTTGTTGATGTTCACACGGAGCCAAATTCCAGGAAAGTTGTCGAAGAGGGGGTGGGCTTTCCGCTGATAGTGACCCATGAACAGGCAAGGGGAGCACGGTTGAGCCATTATGAGTTTAAATTTTCCCTTGATAAGCGTCTTGACAATGCTGAGTGGCAGGAGATGGTGGGGAAAAATACAATTCCCAAACGATAATTTCCAGGCGGGACCCTTTGGGGAAAGTGTCACATTTATAACGATAAATTAAATGATAAAGAGGGATGGGGATGGGAGTAAGAAATAAAATAGCCTGCCTGGGGCTGGCTCTGGGTCTTGTTGCTGCTACGTTTGTTGGTGGAAGTGATGCAATGGCAGAAAATCGGGCTCTGCTGATCGGAGTCGGTAATTACAAGAATCCGCAATATAATCTTCCCGGTATTGATCTGGATTTGAATATCATGAAAGATGTTGCCCGCTACATGGGTTACAAACCTTCTCAGATAAAAGTACTCAGAAACAGGCAGGCAAGTCTGGCAAATACAATGATCACCATGGAAAACTGGCTGGTTAAAGGTGTTGGGGCAAATGACCGTGTACTTCTCTATTACAGCGGCCATGGAACCAATGTTCCCGATCAAAACGGGGATGAAGCGGATCAGCAGGATGAAGTATTGACAATGTATGATCTCAAAGTTGTAAATGTTGACAATAAGCCAAGTTTGAAAGGAGTTATGCTCGATGATGATTTAAACCGTATTCTTGGCCAGATAAAAAGCAGACAGGTTCTGGTGCTGGTTGATGCCTGTCACAGTGGGACATCAACTAAATCTGTTGACCTGGGCGGGATGTTCAGTGGCGAAAGCAGCGCTGTTGAAAAGTTCTTCTACTATCCCGGAATGTCGGCGAACAAAGGTTTTTCAGTGAGTACCTCTGAAAGTGGAAAGACCAGTGATAATTATGTGTCCATCGGGGCGGCGCAGGACTCGGAAAGGTCGCTGGCATCCTACAGTGGAAGCTTTTTTACCCTCGGTGTGAAACAGACTGTGGAAGAGGCGATACGGCAGGGCAGGGATCTGACTCCTGAAGCACTGACAGAAGGGGCTGCCAGTTATATTGCCAGAAAAGTTTCTCCAGCAAAGGTGTACCACCCGCAAC
>JAMOMO010000345.1 GCA_027067035.1 Desulfobulbaceae bacterium | reverse complement strand
ATTCCTGCAGGAGTTAAAAAACATCACCTGTTTATTATAACAGATCCAGACACCTCTTTTTACAAGACCGGCTTGGCCGCCTATCGCATAATATGACCAAACCACTGTCTCACTATCGCATAACCGCCGTTGCCATCTGGCTTCTTGCCGTTGCCACGTCACTGACGTGGAACACGGTGGATGACATCCGTGAAGAGGGAGACATTGCCAGAATCACCGCCAGGGCACTTTTCGAGCAGATTATTGCATCCAGGCAATGGAACCTCATGCATGGCGGTGTCTATGTGTACACCACGAAAAACAGTCCTCCCAATCCGTATCTTCCCAAAGAACGGCAGACCATACAGGATGCAGACGGGAAGTCGCTGACACTGATCAACCCCTCCTACATGACCAGGCAGCTTGCCGAGATAAGCCAGAAACAGGGTCACGCCAGCTTCCACCTCACCAGCCTCACACCGCTCAGGCCTGAAAATTCCCCCTATCCATGGGAAATTCCATGGCTGAAGGCTTTTGCGCAGGGCAGCAGGGAAGAGAGTGCTTTTGTCACAGAAAAGGGCCGGGAATATTTCCGTTACATGGCCCCCCTCTACTTTTCCAAATCATGTACCCCCTGTCATTCTGCCGAAAACCAGCCGGAAGGAAATATCCGGGGGGCCATTTCAATCAGCATGCCCAGCCCCTGCCACAAGTCGCTGTGGCCCCTGGTCCTGGGTCACCTTCTCATCGCCGCAACAGGCATTGCAGCCATCCTCTTCTTTGGAAACCGCCTTGCCGTCAGCAGACGCAGTCTCATCGCCGCCAACAAACAACTGGCACAAGAGATCAGAGAACACGAACAGACCGAAAAAGAACTTATCAGGGTTCAGGAAAACCTTGAACACATGGTGGATGACCGGACAGCTGAGCTCCGCCGGACCAATGAGATCCTTGACGGCAAGATCAGGGAGCAGCTCAGGATCGAATCATCACTGGTGGCCATCAATGACGAATTTATCCAGATCTTCAACAGTGCTCCGGACGGCATGCATGTTATTGATCGTGAGTTCAATGTCATCCGTGTCAACAAGGCCTACTGCCGGCTGACCCGGAAGAGTGTCGAGGAGATCCAGGGCCACAAATGCTACGATGTTTTTGCAGGAAAACTCTGCCACAGCGACAAATGCCCCCTGACCCGGATAATAAACGGTGCTGAACGCATAGAGATGGAAACAGGGACAATTCGCCCTGATGGAAAAGTCATCCCCTGTATAGTCACGGCAACACCTTTCAGGGAACCCGGCGGCAAACTCGACGGCATCATAGAAGTTACCCGCGACGTGAGTAACTGGAAGCAGATCGAACAGTCACTTTCAGAAACCGCTGAACGCCTCCGGGCAAGAAATATGGAACTTGAAGACTTTGCCCACGTCATCTCCCATGATCTTCAGGAACCCTTAATTCTCATCAAGGCATTCAGCGACAGAATTCGCAGTAAATGTGCCGCATCACTTCCAGAGAAGGCCATCACCTATCTCGAGCGGATCGAGAGCTCCAGCAATCGCATGCAGAATCTCATTGACGGCTTACTGCAATACTCCAGAGTCAGCAGTAAGGCCAATCCTTTTGAAAAGGTCGACCTGGCGGATGTCATTCACTCCGTCCTGGATG
>JAMOMO010000344.1 GCA_027067035.1 Desulfobulbaceae bacterium | reverse complement strand
TCTAAAGAGCTACCCCGGCAAGATATCCGGAAACAGTGTGCTGGATATCCGGCTGCATACGGGGAGACTGCATCAGATCAGAAGACACCTTGCAGACTTTGGCTTTCCGGTCATCGGGGACAGCAGATACGGTGAACAGGTACGGGGATACCATGAACTGCATCTCTGTGCCTGGAAAATACGTTTTCTCTCACCATTCACCAAAGAGATGACATCCTACCAGGTTCCACGGGACTTACGACCGGCCTTTGCAGCCGGAATTGACACCGGCGGAGCTCAGAAATAATCCTGTCCCCGGGATATCCGCTGGGAAAAACCGCACAAGAGCGCAAAAAAACAAGCGGGATGCCCTGTACCGGGACAGCCACGCTTTCAGCGCATCTTGGCTGCTATTGCAAATTTAATCCAGCCTTTCAGGGGGGTTACTGAAGAAGACTCAAGGCCAGGTCGGCTGCTTTCTCAGAGGCACCGGCCTCCCCCATCCGCTTCCGGATCTGTTCAAGATCACGGAGCATTGCATTGCGCCTGGATTCATCAAAGAGAATACTGTTCAGTTCTTCCTCGATCCGTTCGGGAGTCACCTCATCCTGAAGCAGCTCGGTAACAATAGCTTTACCAGCAATAAGGTTCACCAGGGAAAAGTATTTGAGATCCCTGTTCACCAGCATTCTGCCGATCCTGTATGTGGCATTTGACACTTTGTAAACCACGACCATGGGTGTGTTCAGCAGCGCAAGTTCAAGGGTTACCGTTCCGGAAACAACAACAGCCGCATCACAGGCCGCCATCATGTCGTGAGTATTATCCGTTATAAGACGAATATCGAGATCAGCGCCGAATTCATCAAGACCGTTGCTGCGAATCTCCTGCTCACTGATGCTGGAGGCAAGGGGGATAAGGAAAACCATTTTTTTCAGACCGGCACGACCCTGCTGAAGTCTCATGGCACTCTGCAGGAGGGTTGGCAGAAGATTTGCAATCTCTTTTGTCCGGCTCCCTGGAAGCAAACCAATACAGATGCTCCCGGGATCAATATTATGCATTGTGCAGAATTCATTTCGTTCAATGCTACTTTTCACAGAATCCAGCAGGGGATGGCCGACATATTCAGCATCCAGCCCGCGACTGCGAAAAAACCCTTCCTCAAATGGGAGAATAACACCAATTCTATCAACTCGTGCAGCAATGGTTTTAACCCTTCCTGATCGCCAGGCCCAGACCTGTGGTGTAATATAGTAGAAGACAGGAATCCCGAGTTTCCTGGCATATTTTGCCAGCATGAGATTAAAGTCGGGAAAATCGATAAGGATGAGAAGAGCAGGACGCTCCGTGCGCATGGCATTACGGAGAATTTTTCGTGCAGCCAGTATATCCGGCAGATGGGAAATGACTTCGGCCAGACCAACCACCGCAATCTTTTTTGAATCAAAGAGCAGCGTAACTCCCGCTGCAGCGAGTTCACGTCCACCCATACCGGAAAAGCAGAGCTCAGGCCTCCGACGAAGCATAGCTGTTACCAGACGTGAGCCGTGCAGATCTCCGGAGGCCTCCCCTGCCAGGATCAGCACCTTGTTATTCACGGGATCCGGCTGCAACAGATCAGCCATCAGTTCCCTGACATGTCTTCGGCATAGACGCCGAGTTTCTGATGGTCTTTTATCTGCCGAATTACCTGAAGAGCCACATCGAGCGCCCTGCGCCCCTCATTTCCTGAAACCAGAGGTGTGGTCCTGTTACGCACATTTTCCACAAAGTGAAGGATTTCAGAATTCAGGGCGTCGCCTTCGGGAAAAGAGTGTACCACCACATCCTGTTTGGGCATTCCATTTTCCTGAAACTGTCCCTTTTTCAGATGAAGAGTCATGATTTTCCGGTTGGCAAAATCCACATTGATAAACGATCCAGGCTGAAAGATACGCATACGCCGGGTGTTGCTTCTGGAAATCCTCGAAACAGTGACATTGGCTGTGGCACCATTCTCAAAGATGAGTCGGGCATTGGCAATGTCCGTAAAATCGGTGACAACAGGTGCTCCAACCGTATGAATGGTCTCCAGGGGAGATTTGATAATATTGAGTATGATATCAATGTCATGTATCATCAGATCAAGAACCACATCAACGTCGACTCCACGGTTCTTAAAGGTTGAAATACGCTGGGACTCAATGAAAACCGGTACGGTAAGGGAGGGGATCATGGCCTCAACAGCCGGGTTGAAGCGCTCAAGGTGTCCCACCTGCAGTATCAGATCTTTTTCCGCAGCCCGTTGAATGATGTCATCAGCTTCCGCCACAGTGGTGGTTATGGGCTTTTCCATGAGCATATCAACACCGGCCTCAATACAGTCCAGTGCTACAGCATGGTGATAACTTGTCGGGACAACAACGGATACAGCATCAACTTCCTTCAACAGTTCCCGGTAGTCAGTAAAGGCCCGGCAGTCGTTCTCCCTGGCAATACTTTCAGCAGCAGCAGGATCAACATCGGCCACACCAATGAGTTCCACATTTTCCATGTCTCTGTATTTCTGGGCATGATACTTCCCCAGATAGCCAACCCCGATAACGCCTGCTTTCATAATATTATTCCTTTTACCCGGCTTCCTGAAGCCTGCCTGACAGCACTGTTAAATTCCAAGATACGCCGCCTGGATGTCCTGGTTCTGAAGCAGGTTATCAGCACTGTCGCTGATGGTGATAACACCATTTTCAATGACGTAGCCACGATCAGCAATGTGCAATGCCTGATTGGCATTCTGCTCTACCAGAAATATTGTGGTGTTATGTTCTTTATTTATCTTCTTTACAATCTCAAATATCTGCTTGATTATCAATGGCGCCAGTCCCATGGATGGCTCGTCCAGCAGAAGGAGTTTGGGCCGTGCCATCAGGGCCCGGGACATGGCAAGCATCTGCTGTTCACCGCCACTCAGGGTTCCACCGTCCTGTCCCCTTCTGTCAGCAAGGATGGGGAACAGCGAAAAGACATACTCCAGATCCTCTTTGATACCATTGCTATCGGTACGAAGAAACGCTCCCAGATCCAGATTCTCCTGGACGGTCAGCTGCGGAAAGATATGCCGCCCCTCGGGAACCTGACAGATTCCTTTGGCAACCAGTTTTTCAGGAGAGAGTCTGTGAATCACCTCACCTTCAAAAACTATTTTTCCCGAGCGAACCGGAACAATTCCGGATATGGCCATAAGTGTGGTGGACTTACCGGCACCATTGGCACCGATCAGTGTAATAATCTCACCGCTGTTGATTACTATATCTATATTATGCAGTACCTGAATATTTCCATACGCCGCACTGACATTCCGTAACTCAAGCATCGACATCCTCCCCGAGATAGGCTTTTATAACGGCTGGGTTGGAACGTACCTCTTCAGGGGTACCCTGCGCAATCTTTTTCCCGTAATCCATGACAAAAATTCTATCGGAAAGGCTCATAACAAGTTTCATATCATGCTCAATCAGCAGGATAGAGTGTCCCTCACTGCAGATCTTTCTAATCAGGGTGACCAGTGCTTCAGTCTCCTGGGGATTCATTCCTGCTGCCGGCTCATCTAGCAGAAGCAGAAACGGTTCAGTGGCCAGGGCTCGTCCGATTTCAAGCCTCCGCTGCGCCCCGTAAGAAAGATTTCTGGCCTCCTCGTTCACCTGACGATGCAGTCCAACCTTTCGCAGGATATCATAGCTCATGTCTACGATCTCCTCCTCCTCACGCCGGGTGGCAGGATTCCTGAAAATGGCGCCGAGTATATGGGCATGCGTGCGGCAGTGTCTGCCTATCATCACATTTTCCAGCACACTCATTGTTGGAAAAAGGCGGATATTCTGGAATGTTCTGGCCATTCCTTTTTCTGTAATCTTGTTGGGTTTCATCCCGTTCAGACGTGTCTCTGTTCCGTTTTTTGGATCCCGAAGAATAATATCACCGGCACTGGGGGTGTAGATCCCTGTCAGGCAATTAAAAAAAGTTGTTTTTCCAGCTCCGTTGGGGCCGATCAGCGCCACAATTTCACCGGGACGAATATCAAGGTCAACAGCATCTATTGCCTTGATTCCGCCAAAGTTTTTGGTCAAACCACTCACTTTTAATATCACTTCACTCATGGCTGAATCACTCGGCTGTTGAAGAATGTTTTTTAAACTGATAACTGCGCCTGACATTGGAGATAATCCCGTCCGGCTTAAAGACCATCATCACAACGAGAATGCCTCCAAAGGCCAGCATTCGATACTCGGAAAGGGCGCGAAGATACTCCGGCATCAGGATAAGAATCAGGGCGCCGAAAATAACTCCGACAATGGATCCCATGCCGCCTAAAACCACAATGGAGAGAATGATTGCCGATTCGAGAAAAGTGAAACTGGCGGGATTCACAAATGTTGTTTTGGCGGCAAAAATAACACCAACCAGACCCGCCCAGAATGCTCCAAGGCTAAAGGCAATGAGTTTAGTCTTTGTCTTATCAATCCCCATTGCCTGACAGGCAATTTCATCTTCGCGCAGGGCAAGCCAGGCACGACCAAGGCGGGAACTCTGCAGCCTGTTCACCACAAATATTGTAAAGACAACAAGGGCCACAACGATATAGTAGATATAGGTGATACCTGAATCAAAGTTCATCTCCATTCCGAAAAAACCGGGTCTGGGAATATTGGCAATACCGCTGGGACCTTTGGAAAACTCATTCCAGTTTTCAAGGATCAAGCGGATGATTTCCCCAAACCCCAGGGTGACAATGGCAAGATAATCACCCCGCAGTCTCAGCACCGGAAACCCCAGGAGAATTCCGAGAAAAGCAGCAAAGAGCCCGCCAATGGGAAGAACTGCCCAGAATCCCATATTGAAATGAAGGTTCAAAAGGGCGTAACTGTAGGCACCGACGGCATAAAAAGCGACATACCCCAGATCCAGAAGCCCTGCCACACCAACAACAATATTCAATCCAAGCCCCAGTACCACATACATGAGTGCCGTTGTCATGATGTTGGTCTGATAGGTTGAAAAGAAAAACGGAAAGGAAATTGCGAATATGAGAACCGCAATACTTAAGGGATAGAGAAAACGCGGTTCTCTCAATATACGCTGCACAAAGGGTTCCGTCACAGCCTTGCTGACCTTTTTGAGGCCGGCCCGCCGCTCCTTGCGGATGAGATATACCTTTGCCAGGATGGAAACCACAAAACTGCCAAGGGCGACAAAAAACAGATTGTCCCAGCGCCAGTTTACGGTTCGCTCAATGGGGTCAACCTTAATCACCATGATGGGAAAGGTGAGAAAAGCAAACCAGAGTGATATTAACGCCGATCGTTTTAATTCTTTAACAGGAAACATAGACCATACCCGATTACACTTTCTTGGTTTCAGCCTTGCCGAGCAATCCGGAAGGTTTAAAAATGAGGATCAATACCAGCAGAGAGAATGCAAAGACATCCTCATAATCAGATGATACATAGCCTGTGGCAAAACTCTCCGTCAACCCGAGGACAAGGCTTCCCAGCACAGCACCGGGAATGGAACCGATTCCACCAAGTACCGCAGCGGTGAAGGCTTTGATTCCTGCAATAAATCCTATATAGAAGTTGATCTGACCGATATGAGAGGCAATGAGCATACCACCGATGGCGGCAAGTGCAGAACCAATGACAAAGGTCGCTGAAATGACCCGATCCACGTTAATTCCGACAAGAACAGCCATGGTCTTATCCTGGGCGGTTGCCCTCATGGCCTTGCCGATCTTGGTGAATTTGATAAGAAAGGTCAGTCCCAGCATAACAAATGCCGTGGTCACCAGAATGGTCAGATCAGAGGAGCCCACAATATGAGCCACCGGCTCCATGAATTCAAATTCCGGGATCAGAGCCGGAAAGGGAAGAAAATCGGAGGTCTGTGCAAGAAGGACATAATTCTGCAGGAATATCGACATTCCGATGGCACTGATGAGCGGCGCAAGACGCGGTGCATTACGCAGTGGCCTGTAGGCAAGCTTCTCAACAGTGTAGCCGTAGGCGCTTGACCATACGGCAGCAGCCAGGCCTGCAATCACCACAATGGCAAGGAGTGGAAAACCATATATGGAGAGCACAGTGGCAACAATGAAAGAGGTAAATGCCCCTATCATATAGATCTCGCCATGGGCAAAATTAATAAGGCCGATGATACCATATACCATGGTATAGCCAAGGGCGATCAGGGCATATATCGAGCCCCTGGTCAGTCCGCCAAAAAACAGTTCTATAAAATAATCCATATCAATTCGGGCCACAGAAAAAAGAAGCGCCTGAAGCAGAGTTATTCTGCTTCAGGCGTAAACCAACTGCTACTGTCCAGACTTCCTATTTTACTTCAACATACTGTCCGTTCTGGACCTGATACATGGCAAAACCAACACCTACGGCATCACCATTTTCATCAAAATGGATTTTCCCCACTGGGGTATCAACATTTTCGGTCCGAAGGGCCTTTACAACGGCATCCATTTCAGTGGAATCAGCCTTGTCAATTGCATTCAACAGTGCAAGGGCTGCAGAGTATGCGTTCTCATAGAATGCACCGGGATCTTCGCCGTATTCTTTTTTGTGATCCGCGATAGCCTTTGTGGAAAGGGGATTCTTGGAGTTGTCCTGGGGACCGGAAGCATAAACGCCTTCAGCATTTTTGCCTGCAACTTTAATGAAGGTGTCATCCTTTACGCCATCATCAGAGATAAAGGTGGTCTTCATGCGTTTCTTTTTCATCATGGAAACAATCTTGGAGGCTTCAGGATGATACCCTCCAAAGATAACAGCATCGGCGCCTTTCCGTTTGATCTTCTGTACGATGGCTGTGTAATCAACGGCTCCCGGGGTTACACCTTCAAAGAGTACCACCTCAGCCTTTCCTGAGTTTTCGATGAATTTCTTGGCAAATTCGGCAAGTCCCTTACCGTAATCGCCTTTGTCATGGATAACCGCGATTTTCTTGGCACCGATTACATTGATGGCAAAATCAACTTCTGTTTTGGCCTGAGCGTCATCGGAGGCAATGGTTCTGAAGAAATTGGGGTAATCGCCAGACTGGGTAAGTCCGGGATTGGTGGCTGAAGGAGACATGACAACAACCCCTGCTTCCTTGTAGATCGGAAGAGCTGCTTTTGTTGCACCGGAACAGATATGCCCAAGAACAACGTCCACACCATCTGTAACAAGTTTGGTTGCAGTATTGGTGGCAACTTCAGGCTTACACACATCATCTTCAATGAGAAGCTCAACTTTCTTACCGTTAATTCCACCGTTGGCATTATACTGAGCAACAACAAGCTCGGCTGCTTTCACAGTCGGCAGACCGTAAGAGGCGAGATCACCACTCTGGGCGCCTGCAACGCCAAGCTTAATAGTATCACCTGCAAATCCGGCAGCAGGAAGTGCCATGGCAAAACCCAAGGCTACTGCTGCGACAAACATTTTTTTCTTCAATCCTGAGCGCATTGTTTTCTCCAATAATTAGGAAATTAATCTTTACCCTGCTGCGACCTGTATCAAAAAAGAGGAGCAGATTACAAATTAGGGCTGAAACTCTCTATAAATGTTAGTATCATTAACATATGATTTAGTCAAAAAAAAGAAGTGGACAATAATCGTAATCAATGAAAAGTCACGTCTTTTTTTCACCTCAGTAATACAAAACTGTACCACAATAATCACCTCCCGAGAATATGTCACAAAAATTTTCCACTCTCTATTTTTTCGGCCGTCCCTTCAGTCCCGTCTACTCGGTTATAATGCGACTGAGAGAAGCTTTTTACATGAGGGGGGTGAAGAAAAGACACCGACTCAATGTACCCGTTATCTCGGTTGGAAACCTCACCATGGGAGGAACAGGCAAGACCCCCCTTGTTGCAATGCTTGCCGCAGAGCTTCTGGAACAGGGTCTGAAACCAGCGATCATCTCAAGAGGTTATGGGGGAGCCGCCGGAGAAAAGGTGAACGTTGTATCCGATGGCACGGAAATCTTCATGGATGCACAGGCTGCAGGCGACGAACCATGCTTCCTTGCCGCAAGTCTTCCCGGTGTTGCGGTACTCACTGGAATTGTAAGAATATTACCCTGCAGACATGCAGTGGAGGAGCTTGGCTGTAATGTGCTGATCCTTGATGATGGTTTTCAGCATATGGCTGTGAAAAGAGATCTTGACCTTGTGCTGT
>JAMOMO010000343.1 GCA_027067035.1 Desulfobulbaceae bacterium | reverse complement strand
TGAAAAAAGAGATCGTCACCTCTATGTGATTCCCAATATGGACCTGTTGAGAAATTATGGCCACCCCTGAGAGGGGGCGACTCTGCTTGTGCCGGTGCATTTTCTTTTTTTTTATTTTCAGATTTTCAACACGGATTCAGGAATGTGTCAGCTAGCTGACAGCAATTTTTTCTTTTTTCAGTAAACGTATCATGTGAAGAGTTCTGCAGCGATGACTGCATTGAATCATCCACCTCTCTACAGGAGAAACGATATGAAGAAAAATGAGAAAAAAATTGAAGAGATGAGTATGTGGGAAGATGCCCGCAAGATGCTCAGAAAAGCGGAACGTGATGGTGTGGAGACCGCCTGGGACAGGCTGGCTCAGCAGACTCCACACTGTAACTTTGGTGAAACAGGTATCTGTTGCCGGATCTGTACCATGGGACCGTGCCGGATCAGCAAAAAAGCTCCTCTTGGTGTCTGCGGGGCTGGAGTTGATGTTATTGTGGCCAGGAATTTTGGACGTTTTCTGGCCGGTGGCGCTGCCGGTCATTCTGATCATGGTCGTGACTGCATAGAGGCTTTTCATGCCGTAGCCCATGGTGAGACTCAAGATTACCGGATCAAGGATGAGGCGAAGATGCTGCGTATTGCCGCAGAGCTTGGTGTTGACGTTGAAGGGCGGGATCTGCTGGATGTGGCCAAGGATCTGGCTGATGAGTTTTTTGAGGATTTTGGCAGCAGGCGGGGTACCATTGGTTTTATTGGTCGGGTTCCGGAAAAACAGCGGGAAAACTGGAAGAACCTGGGCATTGTCCCGCGTGGTGTGGATCGTGAGATCACAGAGATGATGCATCGTACCCATATGGGCTGTGACAATGATGCCGGAAACACCCTTCTTCATGGCCTGCGAATGTGTCTGGCGGACGGCTGGTCCGGATCAATGATTGCCACGGAGCTTTCTGATATCCTCTTTGGTACCCCTTCCCCCCGTAAGGCTCAGGTGAATCTCGGTGTGTTGAAAGCGGATCAGGTCAATATTCTGGTCCATGGTCACAATCCCATTGTTTCAGAAAAAATTCTGGAGGCGGTGAATGATCCTGAGCTCATTGATATGGCGAAAAAAGCCGGGGCTTCCGGCATCAATCTGGCCGGTCTTTGCTGTACCGGAAATGAGCTGATGATGCGTCAGGGTATTCCCATGGCAGGGAACCATCTTATGACCGAGCTTGCCATAATCACAGGGGCTGTGGAGCTGATCGTCGTTGATTATCAGTGTATTATGCCCAGTCTTGTTCAGGTGGGGAACTGCTATCATACCAAAATGGTGACCACCGCTGACAAGGCCAGGTTCACCGGTGCAGATCATGTTCGATTTGAGATGCATAATGGAATGGAGCAGGCACGTAAGGTGGTGCGGATGGCAATTGAACGTTATACTATGCGGAACCAGGATCGCGTTGAAATTCCCGTTGAACCTGTGGACATAATGACAGGCTTTTCCAATGAAGCACTGCTTGAGGCCCTGGGAGGATCGCTCACCCCCCTGATTGATGCAATAAAGGCGGGAAAGGTCCGGGGGGCGGTGGGGATTGTTGGCTGCAACAATCCGAAATACAAACATGACTACTGCAACGTTAATCTTGCCCGTGAGCTGATAAAAAAAGATATCCTGGTTCTTGTTACGGGCTGTGTAACCACTGCTGCAGGAAAGGCGGGGCTTCTTGTGCCTGAGGCCATTGAGCAGGCAGGTCCGGGATTGAAAGAGGTCTGCGGCAGCCTGGGAATTCCACCTGTGCTGCACATGGGGAGTTGTGTTGATAATGCCAGAATTCTGCAGTTGGCTGCACTGCTTGCCAATGAAATCGGGGTGAGTATTGCTGATCTGCCACTGGCTGCGTCATCCCCTGAGTGGTATTCAGAGAAAGCTGCCACCATAGGCACGTATGCGGTTGCTTCCGGAATATATACTCATCTTGGACATCCTCCCAATATTACTGGTTCTTCTGCTGTAACAGAACTTGCTCTCGGGGGACTTGATGAGCTGGTTGGGGCCTGTTTTGTGATAGAACCGGATCCCTTTAAGGCTGCTGATCTCATTGATGAGCGGATTACAATGAAACGCAGGGGGCTTGGGCTCGAAGAGTGATCGGGAATGAGCGATTACAGTAAACACAAAAGCCAGTCGTCCTGTCTATGAGGATGGCTGGCTTTTTTTGTGATCAGCTTCCGGCTACCTGCAGCATTTATTCAATATCACCTGCTATTTCGGTCTCTTCTTCATTGCTCTCAAGGTCATTGTCTGCATTCTCAGCTGCTCTTTTCTCGAGCTCTTCCTGCTCCTGCTGCATTCGTACCGCTTTCGGGATTTTGGATTCCGGGAGGATCATCTCTGTGATTTTTTCAATTTCTTCCTGGAGATCGGGGTCATCGAGACAGATGTCGCAATCTGCAGCATGTTTCTGGATGAATGAAACCATTCTGGCAGGGGCCATGGTTTCATTACTCACATGGATATACCATGTCTTAATCTGTTTTATGAGTCTTTCGCACTGCATATGTTTTTGTGTTTACCCAAATGATGAATGTGAAAATATTGTATTTTTACGTTGAATCAGCAGATTGCCATGTAAAATAAACATTATATTCTGAGAATGCAAATTATAAAAAAAGTTGTTTTCCACACTGATTATTATTAGAGTGGCGACCACGCTGTGGAAGTGGATAGTGCACTGGTGGCGCTCCCGGACTTCAAATCCGGTGTAGCGGGTTAATAGCTCGCTAGGTGGGTTCGATTCCCATGCACTTCCGCCACTCGTTTTATGCTGTCTCTCTGTCTTTTATGAGAGGGTGTCCCATCTCTTCCCGCTGTGCCACGTAGCCGCTGGCAACCTTTCTGGCAATATTCCGTATCCTGCCTATGTAGCGTGTCCGTTCCGCCACACTGATGGCCTTGCGGGCGTCCAGCAGGTTGAAGGTGTGCGAACATTTGAGGCAGTAGTCATAGGCTGGAAGGATCAGTCCCTTTTCAACCAGTTGAAGTCCCTCCGTCTCGCAGGTATTGAAAAAGTTGATGAGTTCAGTCACATTTGCCTCTTCAAAGTTGAATGTGGAAAATTCAACCTCTGCCTGATGGAAAATATCACCGTAACTGACAGAGTCGTTCCAGGCAATGTCATAAACCGAATCAACACCCTGAAGGTACATGGCAATCCGCTCCAGGCCGTAGGTTATCTCAACGGTGGTGGGAGCAAGATCGATGGAGCCGGCCTGCTGGAAATAGGTGAACTGAGTGATCTCCATGCCGTCCAGCCATACCTCCCAGCCAAGTCCCCAGGCACCAAGGGTCGGGGATTCCCAGTCATCCTCAACAAAACGTATATCATGTTCCAGGAGATCCAGACCAAAGCGTTTCAGGCTGCCGAGATAGAGTTCCTGCACTTCAAGGGGTGACGGTTTGAGAACCACCTGATATTGATAGTAGTGCTGCAGTCGGTTGGGGTTGTTGCCATAGCGACCGTCCGTAGGCCGTCTTGAGGGCTGTACATAGGCTGCTTTCCACGGTTCCGGCCCAAGGGCACGGAGCAGTGTTGCCGGATGAAAGGTCCCTGCGCCCACTTCCATATCATAGGGCTGCTGGATCACGCAACCCTGATCTGCCCAGTATTGATTCAGTTCAAAAATGATATCTTGAAAATTCATTCACTCTTCCTGTAATGATTAAGGAGCTTGATTTTTGTTCGATGCTGATTACTTTTCCCAGGGAAATGCCTGAGTCTGTTTCTTTCCTTACTGTTTCTCTATGGCGGAAAGTTTAATTTATCATATTTACCACAGCCATTATCCCGGGTAAATCATTATTTTTTCACTTTCATGGGAAGGTGCTGAAATGGTGTTAATTAATAATTGAGGATGTAGCTTATGATATCCATACAGCCCGTAGTTTCCCCTGATGAAATTTTTGATTCAATGTCCTCCATTGCGGTGGTGGGGTTTTCTCCCAAAGAGCAGAGACCCAGCCATATCGTTGGAAAATACCTGATGGATGCCGGATATACCGTCTACCCTGTTAATCCCGGGGTCAGCGAGATTCTGGGGCATGTCTGTTATCCGGATCTTGCTTCCATTCCCCATCCTGTGGATGTGGTGGATATCTTCAGACGCAGTGAGGATGTGCTTCCCATAGTCGAGGCAGCCATTGCAATTGGAGCAAAAACGGTCTGGATGCAGCAGGGTATTGTCAACACCGAGGCGGCAGCACTTGCTGAAAAGGCCGGGTTGAAGGTGATCATGGATCGCTGTATCAAAATTGATCACGCAAATCTCAACTCCTAAGACCGCATTAGACTTCCATGGAACCAAAGAAAATCAGTATCCGTGGTGCACGGATGCATAATCTGAAAAATATTGACGTTGATATTCCGCGAAACAGCCTGGTGGTTTTCACCGGTCTGTCCGGCTCCGGAAAATCAACACTGGCCTTTGATACCCTCTACGCGGAAGGACAGCGGCGCTATGTTGAATCGCTCTCAACCTATGCCCGGCAGTTTCTTGGTCAGATGGACAAACCTGAGGTGGATGCCCTTGAAGGCCTCTCACCTGCTGTTTCCATTGAGCAGAAGACCACCTCAAAGAATCCACGTTCCACAGTTGGTACCGTCACCGAGATATATGATCATCTCCGTCTGCTCTTTGCGCGTTGCGGCCGTCCTTACTGCCCTGAGTGCGGCGATGAAATCCGTTCCCAGTCCATTGAAGATATGGTCAATGGACTCCTGAGTCTCGATGAGGGAACAAAGGTGGTACTCATGGCCCCAATGGTCACCGGGAAGAAGGGCCGGCATGAGCAGCTTCTCACGCGTATTCGCAGGGAGGGCTTTGTGCGGATCCGGGTGGATGGAGATATTGTTCATGCCGATGATGTGCAGGCTCTCGAAAAAAATAAACGTCACTCCATTGAGGTGGTGGTGGACAGGGTGCTTATCAAGGATTCAGCCGCAAGGCGTCTCAGTGATTCCATCACAACTGCTGTGCGACTCACTGAAGGATTTCTGCTGGTTCACTTCCCTGACAGGGGGGAGGACCAGCTTTTCAGTGAATTTGCAGCCTGCCACCGCTGCGGTATCTCCATGCCCCGGCTCTCCACACAGCTCTTTTCTTTTAATAATCCACAGGGGGCCTGTGAGGAGTGTGGCGGTCTTGGAGTGAAACAGTTTTTTGATGCCGAGCTCATTGTGCCGGATGCCTCTCTCAGCTTGGCCAAAGGCGCCGTTGCGCCATGGAACAGGCGGGGCGGGAAAAGTTATTCCGGACAGATGTTGCAGGCAGTGGCACGGCACTACTCGTTTTCAATGACCACCCCTTTTGCAAAACTTCCCGAAAAAATCCGTAATATAATACTTTATGGTTCGGGAAGCGATGAGATAGCCTTTCAATTTCAGAAAGGACGGCGTCTGATGACATCTGAGAGGCCGTTTGAGGGTGTTATTCCACAGCTCAGCCGTCGTTTTCTGGAAACACAGTCTGCCATGGTGCGGGAAGAGCTCGGCCGGTACATGAACGAACAGACCTGCCCTGTGTGTCATGGGGCAAGACTCAAAGCTGAAGCACTGGCTGTGCGGGCAGGAAAGTGGAATATCCATGAGCTTACCTGTCTCTCCATTGATAAGATGATGGAAAATATTCCACTGATTCCATTCAGCAGCCGTGAGAGGCAGATTGGGGAGCCCATATTGAAAGAGATTATTGACCGGCTCTCTTTTCTGGAGGATGTGGGGCTTGGCTATCTCTCCCTTGAGCGGCGCTCCGGCACCCTTTCAGGCGGAGAGGCCCAGAGAATTCGTCTTGCCTCACAAATTGGTTCCAGGCTGGCCGGTGTCCTGTATATTCTTGATGAACCAAGCATTGGCCTGCACCAGCGCGATAACCAGAAGCTTATAAATACATTGGTTGAGCTGCGTGACATGGGTAACAGTGTCATTGTGGTTGAACATGATACGGATACTATTATGACTGCCGACCATGTTCTTGACATGGGGCCTGGAGCGGGTGTCCACGGTGGTGAAGTTGTGTATTCCGGTGATGTGGCAGGACTTCTGGCGTGTACCGATTCACTCACCGGTAACTATCTCTCCGGGTCCCGGGAAATTGCCATTCCCTCTGCTAGGCGAAAGCCGGGCAGAGGGCAGTATCTGCGACTGAAAAATGCAGTGATCAATAATCTCAAGAAGGTAAATGTGGCATTCCCCCTTGGTGTCATGACCTGCGTTACAGGGGTATCCGGATCTGGAAAGAGTTCACTGGTTATTGAAACTCTCTACTCACTCGTAAAGGAGGGACTGGCCAGAAGGGTTGATACGGTGAAAAAAGAGAAAACGCAGCTCAGCGGTCTCACAAAGATTGATAAAATAGTTGATATTGACCAGAGCCCCATCGGCCGGACGCCCCGTTCAAATCCAGCCACCTATACCGGGGTTTTCACCCCTATTCGAGAACTGTTCGCCCGACTGCCAGAATCCAGAATCCGCGGTTATAAGCTGGGACAGTTCAGTTTTAATGTGAAGGGCGGGCGTTGTGAGGCGTGTGAAGGAGAAGGGGTGAACAAAATCGCCATGCATTTTCTTCCGGATATTTATGTGGTTTGTGAGGCATGTCACGGGAAAAGATATAACCGTGATACCCTGGAAATTCGCTATCGCGGCAAGACAATCCATGATGTACTTTCCATGACGGTGGAAGAGGGTCTGGAATTTTTTAAAAATATCCCTCCTGTGAAAAACCGACTGCAGACTCTCCATGATGTGGGCCTGAGTTACATAAGACTGGGACAGTCTTCTGTAACCCTCTCCGGTGGTGAGGCACAGCGTGTGAAACTTGCCAAGGAGCTTTCCGGAAGAGCAAGTGGCCAGACCCTCTATATCCTGGATGAACCAACCACAGGTCTCCATCCGGCGGACATTAAACATCTGCTCAAGGTACTTGGGCGTCTGGTTGACAACGGCAATACAGTTGTGGTCATTGAGCATAACCTCGATGTGGTGAAAACAGCTGACTGGGTGATAGATGTGGGGCCGGAGGGTGGAGAACACGGTGGAAACATAGTGGCCTGTGCCACGCCTGAAGAATTGACCGAAAACAAGGATTCCTATACCGGCCATTATCTCCGTGAAATCTTAGGCAGGTGACTGGAGGGAGAAGGGACGAATTTTCTTTGCGTTAGCATGCGTTATGCTGTTTAATAGGGTGTTTTTGGAAGTTCTCAAATCCATGACCGGGGAAAATTTATCCGGCAGTGGATCATTTAGATATATTATAACTCATAGAGGTAGATTGACATGGCAGAAGAACAGGCTAATCCCGAAGTGGCTGATGATGACAGTCCCGTTTTCCGTATGCAGAAGATGTATATCAAAGATTTTTCCTTTGAGAATCCCAACGCCCCAGCAGTTTTTCAGGCCCCGAATCAGGAGCCGAAGGTCGAGGTAAGTCTCAAGCTGAATAACAGAAAGCTTGACGATAATCATTATGAGGTCGCATTGCAGATCACCGCTAAGATTCTTGATAAGGGAAATAATGACAAGACCATGTTCATCATGGAAATCGAGCATGCTGCCGCATTTCTCATGAAAAACATCCCTGCGGAACATCAGGAGATGGTACTTGGCGTGGATTGTCCCACTCTGCTTTTCCCGTTCACCAGGCAGATAGTCAGTCAAATTTCAGTGGATGGCGGGTTTATTCCCTTCCTCATGGAGCCAATCAACTTCATGGCCCTGTATCAGAACTCAAAGCAGGAGGCAGCTCAGAAGCAGAACTGATAAGCGGTATTTTCCTCGAAATAAAAAAAGGGGATCCGGAAGCATTTGCTTCCGGATCCCCTTTTCCTTTTTTGCGGGAGTTGTTATGTGCTGAAAATCCTACAGGCTGGTTTCAACAAAGTTGTCAACGAGCACATTCACACCCTTATGTATTGCTTTGTCAAAGAGCATGTCATACTGGCGGTCGGCATAGATGGTTTCCGGTGAAACCTTCACATCTATACGGTTGGTCCAGATAACATTGCCAGTGGCTGCTTCCTGTACCCAGATTCGCATCTGGACCACAGCCTGATCAACCTGGCCTGAATTTTTAGCCAAATGGCCAAGTCCTGCACCAACAGCACCCCAGAAAACGGCACCACCAACGTTATTGTCAAAACCGAGGGTATCAGAATTATATCCG
>JAMOMO010000342.1 GCA_027067035.1 Desulfobulbaceae bacterium | reverse complement strand
GAATGCTGCTCTGGGACAGGAACGTCCGCTGGCGGGCTGATGAAGAGGGTTTTGTGGTTTTTTCAGTGAAAAAAGAGAACGCCGCCTGATTGTTGCAGCCTGAAAGCCGTGCTGTCCGTTCTCTGGAAAGAGAGTTGTGGGGACTGCGTTCTTCCGGCAGGAGGGTGTTGGTTTCTTCCTCTCCTGCTGGAAGAATTACTGCTATGCGGCATCCGTGAGAGGCGGCTGTCAACGGGACATGCTGTGTTGACTGTACCTGCTTACAGGTATATGGCTGGTGCTCACGGATGCGGAAATATATCAGTTGCTGCCCATCAGGTCGTCGAGCAGACTGTCGAGCTCCTTTTTCTCAAAGTCCAGGGGGCTGTCTCCTGGAGGACTGCTCTCGCTCTTTCCCTCTTCAAGTATGTCTTCCATGGCACTGTTCTGCTGCTCAGACTCAGTGTCGCCGGGGCATGGGGCCTCTGATGCAATATTCCAGTCGGCAAGACTGTTGACGACAATGCTCTTTACAATGGGGTGCTGCTCAGGGCTCAGGTTGTTGCAGAGTTCTTCAGAAAACAGCTTGTAAGCTGTATCAACGGCCACCTTGAGACTGTAAATTCTGTTGTTTTTAATGACAAAATTATTTGGAAAGGATCCGTCAGACTTAAAGGAGCTCAGCAGCGTGCTGACGATGGAACCATCGAGTTCCTGTTCAATGCTGTCAAGGATATCATTAAAGGCCTTGATGTGATTTTCAACGACCAGTCGCGATTCATTCTTGAGGTCGAGTCCCACCGGCAGAGATTCAAGTTTTTCCATGAAATAATCAATGAGGTCTTCACGGATTATTTTTCCATGCTGGGATGCTATCATCTGCATATCCCCTGCCTGTTGTCTGAAATCCTGTACAGCTTTTTTCAGGGCAAGGTTGGTGGGCATATAGATCTGGTGGAAGGTCTTCATTCCTTCCCAGTAGCTTTTTTCGGCATAGAGGTCGGGAGTTTCCGTGAGACCACCGAAAAGGTCACCGGTGAACAGTACTTTCCGCTCCTCGTCATAGAGGGCACAGGCACCGCGGAAATGGGCGTAGGGTGTGGGGATCAATCGTAACTGGTGTCCGGTTTTGACCTTGATTTTACCGGTTTTGAAGTTTTCAGTGGCGATGAACTGCTTTTCTTTGAGGCCATAAAAACGAACCAGACGCCAGGTATCCTCAGAGGTGACGATCTGCAGTTTTGGAAAATGGCGCTGAAAGTAGACTGTGTTGATACAGACATCAGGGTCCTGATGGTTGAGATAGACAAGATCAAGATTGTAATCCGCTCCAAGGACCTGCTCAATTTTAGCTGCAATGCTGTTGAAGTCAGGACTCGGTCCGGGATCGATCAGGAGGTTGAACTGTTTTCCGTTTCCTCTGAAAATCCTCAGGTAGGCATTACTTTCAAATTCCTTTTCATTTCTGTTTCCCACCCAGTAGATGTCTTTGGCAACTTCCACCGGGCCGGAGTAGTCGGGTTGTGAGGGAGGCATGGGGATTCCTATTCAATGGTGTATGTAAAAGGGTTTATATATAAAGTTTATATAAATATTGAATCCCTGAATCAGGTATAAAAGGAAAGGAGATTCGGGATTATGAGAATAGGAATTACACGTATTGTCTAAATTTGTCAACGAGTTCCTTCT
>JAMOMO010000341.1 GCA_027067035.1 Desulfobulbaceae bacterium | reverse complement strand
ATCTCTGTTATGACGGCCGATGCCAGTGACGCAGGAAACCTGCAGAAGGATCTGCTTCGGAGTTTTCCGGAACTTGATGTGCTGCGCTGGGATGAACTCTATCCTGCCCTGATGCAGTCACGTGTTATAATGAAGGGGTTTCGCCTTGTTGTTTCTCTGATAATATTTACCGTAGCAGGATTGGGGATAGTTGCTGTGATGATGGTTTCCATCATGGAACGCAGGCGTGAAATAGGGGTGATGCTGGCCCTTGGGACCCGGTTTTCCCAGATCCGGACCATGGTCCTCATCGAGTCTCTGATCATGGGGCTCAGCGGCTTTGCGGTCGGGGCGCTGGCCGGTCTTGGCAGCCTCCTCTATTTCAGGACTTTCGGCCTTGATCTCCGGGTGTTCAGTGATGCTTTTGAAGAATTCGGCATGGACGCGGTTACCTATGCACTTCTCCACTTTGAATATTTCGCAACCCCCTTTCTGGCCATTGTGTCCGCCTCTGTTATCAGTGTCTACTTTCCATTACGAATGCTGGCCAAGGGGAGCCCGGTGAAAATAATCAATGAAATATGATAAAAACATGAAAGTATTTCTGGCAGTGAGGCATATAGATAAGTCATTTCATCCTGACAAGAACGTATCAGTTCCCGCGCTCAGTGATGTGAGCTTTCTTGTTGAAAAGGGTGAATTTATGGTGATTTCCGGTCCGTCCGGCAGTGGAAAGACCACCCTGTTGAATATCATCGGGGGACTGGACAGTCCGGACAGCGGTGAGGTTGTCCTTGACGGTCAGCAGCTGACCGGACTCACTGAGAGGAGGATGTCCAGAGTACGACGTGATCATATTGGTTTTGTCTTTCAGGCCTACAACCTTCTGCCCGTCCTGACTGCCCGTGAAAATATTGAATATGTGATGAGGCTTCAGGGAACTGAAAGGAAAAAATGTGAGGAAAAAAGTCGTGAGATTGCAGAAAAACTGGGAATTGACACCCTGCTTTATAAATTGCCGCATCAGTTAAGCGGAGGCCAGCAGCAGCGGGTTGCCGTGGCACGTGCCGTTGCAGCAGGTCCTAAACTTGTTCTGGCTGACGAGCCCACCGCAAATCTGGATTCAAAAACAGCAGCAGCTCTCATCGACATGATGCAGCAACTGAACCGGGAAGAAGGGGTCACCATCATCTTTTCATCGCACGATCCCATGGTGATTGAAAAGGCAAGACGTTCGGTGGTGCTGAAAGATGGAAAACTTGTGGCGGACAGTGCAGTTTAAAAGGAAATTCTGCAATGTTCTTGCAGCTGCCTGCCTGGGCCTTATTCCGCTGCTTGAGGTGGAAAACAGTCAAATTCCCGGTTATGATGACGGGAACCACGCCTTTGATTATAACCGCCTTCGCGCCCAAATCCGCCTGGGATTTGACTGTTACCCGGATTTTTCCGCCACAGTGGCTGTTGACAATGAAAGCTGGTACAGGTCTGCTCCCGGAAGCCTTGAAAACAGGAGCAGTATATACAGAGCCTATGTGGAATATCAGGGGGAGAGTCATTCGCTGGTGCTTGGGAAACAGCGTGTTCCCCTTGGTGTCGGTCGATTCTGGAATCCTGTTGATGTGTTTAATCCCATTGATATTGAGGCGGTTGAGCCGGAGGAGCGACCGGGCACCGAAACCATCCGCTATGAA
>JAMOMO010000340.1 GCA_027067035.1 Desulfobulbaceae bacterium | reverse complement strand
GGCTCCCACCCCGGTCCCATCTGTTATCGCAAGCATGGGTATCTCTCCATCACCGATGCCAACCTTTTTCTCGGGAGACTGCAGGCCGATTATTTCCCGAAGATCTTTGGTCCCGAGGAAAATCAGCCCCTGGATCTTCAGGCCGTCACCACTGCCTTCCAGGAAATAACCAGAGAGATCAACAGGGACTTCAGACAACAGGGACTTTCTCCAAAGAGCCCTGAGGAAATTGCTCTGGGTTTTCTGGAGGTGGGCAATGAATCCATGATCCGTCCCATTCGCGAGATATCGGTGATGCGTGGCTATGACATCAAGGAACATGTGCTCTCCTGTTTTGGCGGGGCCGGCGGCCAGCATGGCTGTGCCATCGCCGCAAAACTTGGCATCAAGACCGTCTTTATCCACCGCCATGGCGGCCTCCTTTCCGCCATCGGCATCTCACTGGCCCAGATTGTGGTGGACCGTCAGGAGACCGCATCCGATGTCCTTGATCCGCAGTCACTGTCACAGCTTCACATGCGACTCGAAATACTTGAAAAACAGACAGTTCAGGAGTTCAGGAAACAGTGCAGTGATACAGGGAAGACCCAGATACAGCACTACCTCAACCTTCGCTTTCAGGGAACAGACAGTGCCCTGATGATTCCCGTGACAAAGGAGAGTGATCCGGCTGACACGTTCCGCAGCCGGTACCGGAAGGAATTCGGATTCCTCCTGAAAAACCGCGATATCATAGTGGATGATATCCGTGTCCGGATCTCAGGCAGTGAACCTTCTCCTCCGCGGCAGCTCCTTGACAGCAACGGGAATGGACGACCGGAAAGATGTGTGCAGTGTTATTTCAGGCAGGGCTGGCTGGAAACTCCCGTCTATTTGCTGGAATCAATTCATACCGATCAGGACATTCCGGGACCCGCCGTCATCATGCAGGACGGCTCCACGGTCCTTGTGGAACCGGGCTGTCTTGCCAGCCGCAACAGATATGGAGACATTCTCATTGAGCTTGGCCAGAGCAGCACTGAACAGATAAGCACTGCCATGGACCCGATACAGCTCTCCATCTTCAGTAATCTTTTCATGTCAGTCGGCGAGCAGATGGGAAGAACCCTGCAGAAAACAGCCATTTCAACCAACATCAAGGAACGCCTCGACTTCTCCTGTGCCGTCTTTGATCGTCACGGTGATCTTGTGGCCAACGCGCCGCACATTCCTGTTCACCTGGGTGCCATGGGAGAGGCGATCAAACATCAGATACGCTTTCACGGAGACTCCCTCTCCCCCGGAGATGCAGTTCTCTCAAATCACCCCGCTGCAGGAGGTTCCCACCTGCCGGATTTCACTGTTATCACACCGGTATTCCATGATGAAGCGCTGGTGTTTTATGTGGCAAATCGTGGGCACCACGCTGACATTGGCGGAATCACACCCGGTTCCATGCCGCCCTTTTCAAAAACACTTTCAGAGGAAGGTGCCGCCATTACTTCCCTCAAGGTGCTTAGCAAGGGGGATTTTCAGGAACGGCAACTCATCGCTGCCCTTTCTGATTTTGCTGATCCCGGCCACCAGCCGCCCATTGCTGCAGCTCGCCACATTGCAGACAACATCTCCGATATCAAGGCACAGATAGCCGCCAATAGATGCGGCATAGAACTCCTTGAGGAGATAATTGCAAAATACGGCCTTGATGTGGTCCAGGCATACATGGATCATATCCAGAGGAATGCGGAACAGGCCGTGCGCGGCATGCTGAAAAAACTCTGTCGGGACAGAGGGGTCAAAGAGTCCCTGCAGCTCCATGGCGAAGACTTCCTCGACGATTCCACCCCGATCCGTCTCAGCATCACCATTTCCGCAACAGATGGTGGGGCGGTCTTTGATTTTCGTCAATCAGGAAACCAGGTTCCGGGAAACCTCAACTGTCCACAGGCGGTGGTGCGATCCGCCATTCTTTATTGTCTGCGCTGTCTCATTGCAGAGGATATCCCACTCAACCAGGGCTGCCTGCAACCCATCCGGATAATCACCGCTGAAAACTCGGTGCTGAATCCTGATGCAGAAGCGGCGGTGGTCGGAGGAAATGTTCTCACCTCGCAGCGAATCACCGACGTTATCTTCAAGGCCTTTGGAGCTGCTGCAGATTCACAGGGCTGCACCAACAATCTCACCTTTGGCAATGATACTTTTGGATACTATGAGACCATCGGAGGAGGCGCGGGAGCCGGTCCGGGCTGGCATGGCCAGTCCGGAGTACACACCCACATGACCAACACCCGCATAACAGACCCTGAAATTCTGGAACGACGCTACCCGGTGCTGCTCAACGGTTTTTCATTTCGCAGAAATTCCGGCGGCCCGGGGCTGTTCCATGGTGGCGACGGGCTCATCAGAGACATTCTGGCACTGGCACCATTGCAGGTCTCCATACTCTCAGAACGTCGCACCTATCCGCCAAACGGGATTTCTGGCGGTGAAAACGGGGCCTGCGGAAGAAACTTTCTGATTCGCCAGGGGAAAAAAACTGATATTGGAGGGAAAAATTCCATTGCCCTTCAACCTGGAGATGGTATTCGTATAGAGAGCCCTGGCGGGGGTGGATTTGGCAAAAAAGAACATTCCACTTCCCATAAGGACACAACACCACCATAAGAGCACACAACAGGCCACATTATGACAACAAGAAGCTGTGTCACCCCGCAAAAGAAATTTATCTACGGCATCCACAAACCTGAATACCGCTGCACAAATCTTCGCACAGAATATCAGGAACGCTCCCTCGGCCATCTTGATACCGGTGAAAACCACTCAAACAGTGCCAATTACCCTCCGGGTGATGTTCAGGTACATGATGCCGACTGGATCTTTGAAATCCCCAATCCGCTCCCCTTTCGCGGTTCAACCTATATTGACAAGGTCTGGGCTGACACCAGTGCTGCAGATCCCGCGCGAATCCGACTCCCTGCCAAAAGAGAGCTATCGCTGACAAACACCCTCCAAAAAGCCGAGATAACTGATGATTTCTTCAAAGATCTTCCGATACCGGTCCACCTCGCACTGGCCACATGCTCCACGGACCCTGCTGATCTCATACAACTGGCTGAGCTCTGCTGTCATATCGAGAAAGATGAGGCAGGTATTCCGACCGGTCTGCGCTACCGCAAAGATTCACAGGGGCGTATTCGTGCCGTCATCAGTAACCATGCCCTTTTTGAAGCTGTTGCCAATAATCCCGCCCTGCCGGACTCCTACAAGGAAGTCATGGTCCTGCGACCGGGAGCCCAGGGGGGAAGTGAGATTGTTGGAGAGGTAAGAAGTACGGAGCACAAAAGCCATGTTTATGAATATCTACGCAGAAATTCCTATATAGCAGGCGGACACTACGCAGCAAACATGGCTGATGATGCCGTGCGCTACTCCATAGCCCGGCTCACTGAAGAGGACATGACAGGACTGCGTCACCTCTATTACCAGCGCAGCTTTGTCCGTCTTGCCGAAGAACTTGGACTGGAAAAAAAACAGCCCCTGAAACAGCACAGTGAAGAGTCACTGGAAAGGCTGCGTAAAGAGATTCTCGCCGCAGTCACTGCCCAGTCTCCGCCTGCAGGAAATGCCACCCTCTGGGGCTGGAACTTTGGATTTGACTACGCCCCCAGTGATTACCGCCTTCACGCCTCCCACCAGCAGATCCATCAGCAATATGCCATGATCCCCAGGCGGGTGGAATGTTATTCCGGCAGTCTCAGCAAACCTGAAGGCAGCATGAATGCATTCGGCTGTGGTGATATGGTGGAGGAGGTCATTACAGACTACTTCCGGGAACAGAAAAGCTGCTTTTTTGAAGATTATATTGAATGTATCAGAAATAATGTCCGGATGGACGAGCGAAGTGACCTGGAATCCAGTCTGATAGTCTGGGAGAATGAGCACTGTATGCTCTTTGTCCCCAAGGCTCAGACCTCGCAGTGGGAGTTGCAGCTGATGGCACTGCACAACCAGGAAAACAGGGTTATAGGAAACATTCTGGAGGCTGATTCCGCCTCCAGAGCGTCACTGAACAGAGGAATATTCCTGGCCCAGAAGGCACTGGCCGGACTTGGTGCCAGGATGGTCACATCCATTGAATATCCCGGTCGAATACAGAACAGCGATTCCGTCAGGCAGCATCTGCTCCACAGCTTTCTTCCCCGTCTGCCGCAGTCTCCCGGTGCATTCAGCGAAGCACAGCTCCGCTATATCAACGGCCACTACCCGGAAGACTTTGCCGCCGTCTGCAGAAGAGAGCTCACAAAGCTCAATCTGCTGCAGGGCCGTTAATGCTCGGTTGTGCTGCTCTTTCTCTTCAGCACCTTCTGCAGCCCCAGCTGTTCGTGTACATTTATGACCAGTGGTCCGCCGATATTTGCTCCAAGCTGCACACTGTCCGCCTCACCCTCTTTTTTCAGGATAAGAAAAACTCCGATATCAAGGGGATTATTAGCTTTAATCATCTGCTGCTCACTGTCATCCAGAAAGATATCATAGTTGAGATCGTAGGCAGTGGGGTCAACCAGGGTGAAGGTTACCACTGGTGTCTGGCATGATTCCAGCCAATATGCGGAAACTTTACCATCATCCTTGTGAAAAATCTTAAAAGTAGTGTATTCTTCAAATCCGGGAATACCCTTGGGAAATGTGAAGATTTTCTCTGATTGAATTGATGGCTGCTGCGTCACTTTGCTTTGCATACTCATGATCACTCCCTGATGTTGAAATAAGAAGATATTGCCAGTTACAGCTGTATCGGCTGTTTGACTGCTTTGTTTTAGACTTTTGTTTACCGTTTTTTATTGGAGTTATTCGCATGGATACAAATGGTTTTTTTGGAAACTGGGGTGGAGCCTACATCCCGGAGGTACTGCACCAGACCTTTCAGGAACTGAAAGAGGAATATGCCAAGTGCCGTAAAGACCCGGCATTCTGGCAGGAATACCTTGATCTTATGTCAACATATTCATGCCGCCCCACCCCACTCAGCTTTGCTGAAAATCTCAGTCGTCACTTTGGGGGGGCAGACATATACATCAAACGGGAAGACCTGAACCACACCGGTGCCCACAAGGCGAACAATGTGATGGGCCAGGGCCTGCTCGTAAAACGCATGGGAAAAAAGCGGGTGATCGCTGAAACCGGGGCCGGACAGCACGGCATGGCAACAGCCACCATGGCCGCAAAATTCGGCCTCGACTGCACCATTTACATGGGTGAGGAAGATGTACTCAGGCAACGTCCCAACGTGTTCTGGATGGAAAAGATGGGTGCAACGGTTGTCCCGGTAAAAGACGGATCCCGTACCCTGAAAGATGCCATCAATGAGGCCTTCAGAGACTGGGTCACCAATGTGGATGATACCCATTATGTCTTTGGTACCGCCTGTGGCCCTGCACCGTTTCCTGAGATGGTGACCTGGTTCCAGTCCATCATCGGCATTGAAGCAGCGGAACAGATCATGAAATATCACGGCAGGATGCCTGCAAAGGTGTACGCATGTGTCGGAGGAGGCTCCAATGCCATGGGAGTTTTCAAACGTTTCCTTGATGAAGACGGTGTGGAACTGGTGGGAGTTGAAGCAGGAGGACACGGTGCAGACAGCGGAGCCCATGCCATACGGCTCTCCAGTCCCGATGCCACTCCGGGCGTTGCCCAGGGCTACAAGACCATGTTTCTTCAGGATGATGACGGCCAGATGAAACACACCCATTCTGTTGCCGCAGGGCTCGACTATGTCGGCGTCTCCCCGATCTTAAGTGATCTCTGGGAACAGAAGAAAGTCCGTTTTGAATCAGCCACCGATGATGAGGTCATGGCCGCCCTGGATCTCACAATGAAACTTGAGGGCATCATTCCTGCACTGGAATCATCCCATGCCTTTGCCGGCGCATTCAGGGAAGCTGGTACGTTGAACAAAAGCGATGCCATTATCATCAACCAGTCCGGACGGGGTGACAAGGATATCTTCACCATAGCTCACGCCTTTGAAGATCCGTCATGGAAGAAATTTATCATTGACCGCGGTCGGGAATACAGCTCAAATTAATTTGTTACAGGGATTATAGAATGCAGTTAGAACAACAGTTACGAAACACATTGGATAAAAAAGATATCCTCCTCATGACCCATATCGTACTGGGCTATCCTTCCTTTGAAGTCAACCGGGAAGTGATCAGGCAGATGGTGGAAAACGGAGTGGACTGCATTGAAATGCAGATTCCTTTTTCAGAACCCATGGCAGACGGCCCGGTGATATTAAAGGCAAACCAGGATTCCCTTGCCGCAGGAACCATGGTTGAGGACTGTTTCCGCTTTGGCGCTGAGATGGTGGAAACCCATGCAATCCCCTTCCTCTTTATGACCTACTACAATATCATCTTCAAGTATGGTGAAGAGGCCTTTTTCGAACGAGCTGCACAGTGTGGGATAAAAGGCTTTATTGTCCCTGATCTGCCACCGGAGATGGGAGCAGCATTTCTGGAGCTTGCTGACAGATATGAGCTCGCCCCGATCCTCATATTTGCCCCGACTTCGACAGATGACCGTATGAAACAGCTTGCAGAATATGGGCGGGGCTTTATCTACTGTGTTGCACGAAGAGGAGTAACCGGGAAAAAATCAGAATTTGATCACGATTTTGACGACTACCTGGGCAGGTGCAGAGCCGCCACAGAGCTTCCACTGGCAGTTGGCTTTGGCATACAGAGCAAAGAGGATATTGAAGCCCTGAAAGGCAAGGCCGATATGGCTGTCATCGGTTCACGAACCATCAGGCTGGTTGAAGCTGAAGGAGCACAGGCTGTGGGTGCATTTATCGCCGGACTGCGTTAAACAGGCAAGGCTCTCCGGAAGAGTTCCTGTCGGCATTCCTGTCAGCAGTGTTTCCGCCAGTTAGGGTGAGTGATTCCGAATTTCTTGACCTTGTAGTTCAGGGCCCGTGGACTCACTCCCAGCTTTTCCGCAGCATTTTTCTGCACCCAGAGACACTCTTCAAGGGCATTCAGGATAAGTTCCTTTTCATGACTCACCAGTGAACTGTTTCCGGCCTGTGATGCATTGCCATTTCCCCCGTTCAATCGTTTTTCCGAGGGAAGAGAGAGGTTATAGGCATCGATCAGGTCGTCATCCTCTAAAATCACTGCCCGCTCAATGGTATTGGCCAGCTGTCTGATATTGCCCGGCCAGCTGTACTTCACCATCTGTTCAATAGCACCTTCGGTGAAGCCTTTGACCTCGGAGCCGAGGGACGCTGCATATTTATTGAGGAAGTACTGGGCAAGGGGCAGCAGGCACTGACGCCTCTCCCGCAGATCCGGCAGCCTGATGGGGAGGACATTGATCCTGTAATAGAGATCCTCTCTGAACTTCCCGGCTGCTATCTGGTCGGGCAGGTCTTTGTTTGTCGCCGCAATAACACGAACATCGGCATAAATGGTTTTATTGCCCCCCACACGCTCGAAGCATTTTTCTTCCAGTACCCGAAGGAGCTTTGTCTGCAAACCCAGGCTGATTTCCCCGATTTCATCAAGAAACAGGGTTCCGCCACTGGCCTGTTCAAAGCGCCCGATACGCAGTTTTTCAGCACTGGTGAAAGCCCCCTTTTCATGCCCGAAGAGTTCAGATTCAAGAAGATCTTCGGGGATATTGGCACAGTTTATCTTGATAAAGGGCTTCTGCCTTCGCGGACTGTTATAATGAACAGTACCTGACAAAAAGCTCTTTCCGGTACCCGTGGCTCCGGTGATAAGGATGGTTGAATCCGTCTTGGCAAATTTTTCCAGACTCTTTATGACCTGTTTCATGCCGGGACTATAGGCAATCACATCATCAAAATGATAGACAATATCCTGACGATGGCGCAGATAGGCAATTTCATTGCGCAGCGCTTTATTTTCAAAGGCCTTGTTCGTTGCGACCTCAAAACGTGTTACTGATACCGGGTGCACCAGATAATCAAAGGCCCCGCTTTTCAATACCCGAACCACCACCTCCGGTTTCTCCTCCGGACCAATGACAATCACCGGGGTGTGTGGACTGCACTTGCAGGACGTCTCAAGCAATTTGATATCTGCTGTGGCATCGTCAAAAAAGAGAAAAATCAGATCATACTCGTTTCCCTTTAGCTCTCCGAGGAGACGCTCTTTACCGCTGCAGAAGCGTATTCTGCCACGATCAGCCAGGGCTGCCCGGATTGTTTCATGACTTTCTTCTGGAATTGCATACGCCAAGATTGTATACATAACACTCCTTTACCGCAAAACGAACTCTATTTCA
>JAMOMO010000339.1 GCA_027067035.1 Desulfobulbaceae bacterium | reverse complement strand
ATGAGGCGGTTGTCTTTTTTGCATGGTCTGTTACCTGGGCCTATCTCTCCTTTCACTGGCGTTATTCGGTGAAGAACTTCGGCACCTTTGTCTCTGTCCTGGTGCTCATCATGCTGCTCATTGCCGCCTCTGTTTCAAGGGACCTGCAGACCCTGTCTCCGGTTCTGCAGTCACTCTGGCTGCCTGTTCATGCAGGGCTCTCGGTTATTGCCTACGGTTTTCTGGCCCTGGCCTTCTGCGGCGGAATCATGTATCTGCTTCAGGAGCGGGAGCTTAAATCAAAAAAATTCGGATTTTTCTTCAGTCGTCTTCCCTCCCTTGAATCTCTGGATCAGCTGAACAGTCACTGTCTGACAACGGGTTTTATCTTTCTCACCCTGGGAATCATCAGCGGAACCCTCTGGGGCCGTCAGGCATGGGGCACATACTGGTCCTGGGACCCCAAGGAGACATGGTCCTTAATAACCTGGCTGCTGTATGCCGCACAGATTCATCAGCGATTCACCCTGGGCTGGCGCGGCAGGCGGATAGCTGTTATGTCCATTGTGGGGTTTTGTACGGTGCTGTTCACTCTCTGGGGAGTGACCTTTATTCTTGGGGGTGTACATACCTATGCCCGGTGAGACAATACTATTGCTAGGGGTGAATCATAAGAAGACTCCCCTTGAGGTGCGTGAAAAACTGGCCCTCAGCAGTGGCTATGAAGAGCCGCTGGCAGCCCTTGGAGCCATTGACGGACTGCGTGAGTATTACCTGCTGTCCACCTGCAACAGGGTGGAGATACTGGTTTCCACCGATGATGCCGAGGCGGTGGAGAAAAAACTGGCAGGATTTCTCTTTGGTGATGCACTCAGCCCTGATGAATACCAGAAACACCTCTACTGCTATCGTGATGCAGAGGCCATTCACCATCTCTTTATGGTGGCGGCAAGTCTGGATTCCATGATTGTGGGTGAGTCCCAGATCCTGGGGCAGCTCAAAGAGGCGTACCGCTGGTCATCTGAAAAGAAATGTACCGGTCCCATATTGAACAAGCTGCTGCACAAATCCTTTTCAGTGGCAAAACGGGTGCGCAGTGAGACCAGAATCGGATCTTCTGCCGTATCCATCAGCTATGCGGCCATTGAGCTTGCCAAGAAGATTTTCGGTTCCCTTGATGACAAGCGGGTGCTGCTTATTGGTGCCGGTGAAATGGCAGAACTTGCTGCGGAACACCTGGTGGGAAATGGAGCCAGAGATGTGGTGGTTGCCAACAGAACCCTTGAGCGGGCACTTGATCTGGCAAAACGTTTTAATGGTCGGGCAGTTGGGCTTGATGAACTGCTGGAGCAGCTCGGGCAGGTGGATATTATCGTCAGTTCCACAGGAGCACCCGGGATCATTCTCCATAAGGATGATGTCAAGCCGCTGATGCGCAATCGTCGTAACAAGCCACTGTTTTTTATTGACATTGCTGTTCCAAGAGATCTTGATCCCGCTTTGAATGATCTGGATAATGTCTATCTCTACGACATTGATGATCTGAACAATGTGGTGGAACTGAACAAGGCCGAGCGGGACAAAGAGGCCATTAAGGCCAGCCGCATTGTGGATGAAGAGGCGCTCAAATTCAAGGATTGGCAGGCAGGACTTGCAGTCACCCCAACCCTTGCGGCCCTGCGTGAGAAGGGAAATACCATA
>JAMOMO010000338.1 GCA_027067035.1 Desulfobulbaceae bacterium | reverse complement strand
CACCGGAAAAGAAACCACCAGTTCCAGTACCTGGAGCTGCGGCTTCACCAAACCGACTGTCCGCATGCAGTACACCGGAAGCTCCTATGCTGACACCATGGTGGACTTTTTCAGACCCTTTATCCAGGTCCGGAAAAAATATTCCGGAATCAATACAATATTCCCCGGAAAAACAACATACAGTTCCCACGTCCATGATACATCCGAGATCGGACTGCAAATGTTTCTGGTTCGACCGGTTCTTTATCTGCTCGGCAGACTCCGCTGGATCCAGCATGGAAATATTCAGCTCTATATCGGCTATATTGTACTTGCAATCATCGTCATGCTCATCTTTATATAGGAAGATACGATGAATTTTACCTTTTCTTTCAGCTCACTTCTTTCACTCAGCACAGCCTTCGCCCTGGCCCCCCTCTTCATGGGGGTCATTGTAAAGGTCAAGGCCTTCTTTGGTGGTAAACAGGGCCCGCCGTTACTGATTAAATATTATACCCTTCTCAAGCTGCTCAAAAAAGGATCCGTCTACTCAAGCAGTACAAGCTTTGTCTTCCAGCTGGGCCCGATCATCTCTTTTGTCACTGCGGTGATGCTTCTGCTCTTCTTTCCCTTTGCAGGCCTGCAGCCCGTACTCTCTTTTCACGGCGATGTTGTCATGCTCTTCTACCTTCTGGGCCTCGGTCGTTTTTTCTCGGTGCTTGCAGCACTGGACACCGCTTCACCCTTTGAGGGAATGGGTGCTGCCCGGGAGGTCTTTTTCTCAGCACTTGCCGAGGCAACTATTTTCATCATCCTGGCACTCTTTTTCCGGCTGAGCGGCAGTCTCAGTTTTGCCGAATACTTCACCGGCACTCAGGTGCTTACCCTCTGGTCCGAGTCTGCCGCCCTGATCTTTCTGGTGCTGATCGCCCTCTTTATCGTACTGCTCACCGAGAATTGCCGGGTCCCCGCAGACGACCCGGCAACACACCTTGAACTGACCATGATCCATGAGGTGATGATCCTTGACCACAGTGGTCCGGATCTTGCCATCATTGAGATGGGAGCCTTTTGCAAGATGCTGTTCTACTCCGCATTCATCTCCTGTCTGCTCTTCCCGTTTCACAGCGGGACACCGGTATTCAACGCCATTGTTTTTACCATTATCATGACCCTTGTATATGCCGCAATCGGCCTGGTAGAATCCATCACGGCACGATACAAGATGGATATGGTCCCCAATTTCATCCTCACATCCTTTGCCCTGGTATTTTTTGCAATCATTCTTACCATGGAGTTTGTCCAGTGATACATATATCCAATATCCTTCTGGCGATGATCCTTTTATCGGTCCTGCTCTCCCTGCGAACAAACCGCCTCATGGCACTCGTCAAGCTCATGGCCTTTCAGGGTGTCGTGGTTTCTGCTGTCCCCCTGTTTCAAACCACTGCACACGGAATAAACGTCAATCTGATACTGTTTTTCATCCTGCTGGTACTGGTCAAGGGGCTCTTTATTCCCGGCCTCCTCTTTATTGCCGTGAAACGGGTGGTCAGCAACAGGGAAATCGAACCCATCATCGGCTACCACGCCTCCCTCTTTGCCGGACTTATCATGATAGTGTTCTCGGTCTACGTAACCAATCACCTTCACCTCGCCAACCTGGCTTCCAGCCATAAACTGCTTCTGGTTTCAGCAATCACCACCATGGGCGCAGGACTTATCCTGCTCATGGCACGGAGAAAGGCCATAACCCAGGTCATCGGCTACCTGGTCATGGAAAATGGTATTTATCTCATCGGTACAGCCCTTGCCAAGGAGGTTCACACCCAGTATGTGGTTGAATTCGCAGTTCTCCTCGACCTCCTGGTTGCAGTGCTGGTCATGGGCATTGTCCTCAATGACATCAACCACACCTTTGACGATGTTGACACTGCCCTCATGGGACAGCTGAAGGACTGATGCGATGCTGCAATTAACCTACATAATCCCTCTGGTCACCGGGATCATCGTCTTTTCCCTTCCTGTCAAGCCGGGGCGACTCATCCTGCTGGCCACCGCCGTTGTCCATGCCGTTATCACTGCCATGGAATGGTTCCATCTCACAGCTCCACTGGAGAGCAGCTATTTCAGCACAACTCCGGAAGGCATGCTGGTACTTGCCATTCTCTCCTTTCTCTTTCTCTGTATCTCAGTCTATACAATCTTCTATATGGCGGAAACGGAGATGAGCAAGGAACCCGTATTCAACGGATGCATGCTCCTCTTTCTCGCTGCCATGTCCATGGTCACCATTGCCGACCATCTCATCATGCTCTGGGTGGCCATTGAGGCAACCACCCTGATGAGTGCCCCGCTGATCTTTGTGCACGGATCCAGGGAATCCCTGGAAGCCACCTGGAAGTATATCCTCATCTGTTCCGTGGGCATTGCACTTGCATTGCTGGGCTGCTTCTTTATCATCTTTTCCATGGAGATGGGTGGAATACATGTTCCCATAACCTTCTCCTCCCTGAACACTGTTGCCGATCAACTCAATCCGATCTGGCTCAAGGCCGGCTTTATCTTCATTGTCATCGGCTACGGAACCAAGATGGGACTGGCACCCATGCACACCTGGCTGCCCGACGCTCACAGTGAGGCGCCGAGTCCCGCCTCAGCTCTGCTCTCAGGTGCCCTGTTAAACTGTGCCTTCCTCGGAGTGTATCGCTGTCACCTGCTCATGGTTGAGAGTGGCATGGGTGACTATTCCAGTAATGCTCTCATCGCATTCGGCCTTGCCTCCATGGTGGTTTCAGCTGTCTTTATTCTCAACCAGAATGACTATAAACGGATGCTTGCCTACTCCAGTATCGAAAACATGGGAATCATTGTGGTGGGCATAGGGATCGGCGGCCTTGCGGCATTCGGTGCCATGCTTCATATGATCCATCACTCACTTGTCAAATCCTCCCTCTTTCTCTCCGCCGGGAACATATTCCTCGGCTACGGAACCAAAAGCATCAGCAGGACAGGGGGGATGCTGAAACTGCTCCCCAAAACGGGGGTCACCTTTTTTGCAGGCTTTGCGGGAATATCCGGTTTTCCCCCATTTGGACTTTTCATCAGTGAACTGCTTATCATCCTCGGTGCAATCCAGGCAGGTCGCCATGTAACCGTCAGCCTCTTTATCTTTTGTCTGATTCTCATCTTTGCCGGTGCCTCACGACTTGTGATGCAGATGGTCCTTGGCGACCGGCCAGAGGAAAAAACACTCATCCCTGAAAAATGGATGAGAGCCCTACCACCAATTATTCTTCTGCTAAGCTCTCTGGCACTTGTTATCTGGCTTCCTGATTCCATCTACCAGACAATTCAGCAGGCAATCTCATCCATTGGAGGTACCCTCAATGGATAAGCTACTGCAGATAGCAAACGGTCAGGCAGTTAATCGCGCAGACATACCTGATCTTGACTTTTCAGACTTTCAGAACAGTGTACTTGAAACCACCCTGCACAACGGCTTTGTTGTCCAGTTCTTTGCCTACGAGAATGAGCAGTCAGCACTCAAACTCGTCACCGTTCTGCGTCAGGAGGATAAACTCCTGGTCACCGGATGCTCACTGGCGGACGAGTATCCTTCACTCAGCCAGGAGTGTGAGAAATTCCATATGTTCGAGCGGGAGATTGCCGAGCAGTTTGGCGTGCGTCCCCTTGACCATCCCTGGTTGAAGATGCTTCGTTATCATGAGAACTACCGTGGGAAACCCGACGTTTTCGGGAATGATTACACGGTTGACATTCCGGGTAATTACCCCTACTTCACCGTTGATGGCGATGCCATCCATGAAGTGGCTGTGGGTCCGGTTCATGCCGGAATAATCGAACCGGGACACTTTCGCTTTCAGTGTGCCGGTGAAAAAGTGCTCAACCTTGAAATACAGCTGGGCTACCAGCATCGTGGGGCAGAAAAGCTTCTGGAACAGAAAGGAATGGCACTGAACCGCCTTCCCGTGATTGCAGAATCCATTGCAGGTGATACTGCAATCGGCCACAGCCTCTGCCACTCCCAGGCCATTGAAGCACTGGCCGGTCTGGAGGTGGATGAGGGCGCCAGGATCATTCGCACCGTGGCCCTTGAGCTTGAACGTATCGCCTGCCATGTGGGTGATCTTGCAGCACTGAGCGGCGATATCGCCTTCAACCCGCCAATGAACTTCTTTGGGCGGATCAGGGGGGAATTCCTCAATCTCAGCCTCACAATGGCCGGAAACCGTTTTGGCAAAGGGCTGGTTCGACCTGGCGGTGTTGCCTTTGCTGTTGGCGCTGAGGAACGGCAGATCATCGTTGAAAAAATCATTGACGAGACCCCTGGTATTGTCAATGTCTGCGACCTGTTATTCTCGGCACACACTGTCCTTGCCCGATTTGAAAACACCGGAACAGTTTCCCGTGCAGTGGCCGGAAAGCTCGGTCTTGTGGGATACTCAGGACGGGCAAGCGGACTCCCCTATGATGCCCGGGTGAACTTCCCGACAGAGGCCTTTGCTGACATGGAGGCCACCAGCAACAAGCGCACAACTGGTGATGTCTGCAGCCGCGCCACGGTAAGACGGGAGGAAATCATGCATTCTCTGCACTTCATTCCAAAACTGCTCGCCAGAAACAGAGCTGCCAAACCCTTGGCGGTTCCCGCATCCCACAGTCTGGCAGCAAACTCATTTGTGGTCACCGTTAATGAGGCGTGGCGGGGCGAAGTATCCCACTGCCTGCTCACCGATCAGGACGGGGCCATCCTTCGCTACAAGGTGAAAGACCCCTCCTTTCACAACTGGACAGGACTGGCCGTGTCCCTGCGAAATCAGGGTATTTCAGACTTTCCCCTCTGTAATAAGAGTTTCAATCTCTCCTATTGCGGATTTGACCTGTAAACACAACAGACAGGATATATTCAGAGGTTCAACTTATGCTCAAGGTTTTTCAAAACAGACGGGAACAGGGTCACAGGACCACAAAATATCCCAAAGAAGCAATTGACCTTTACTCCCGTTACCGCGGCCTCCCCACGGTCCATCAGGACTGTGACAAGGAGCTGGCCCGCCAGTGTGCTGAGGATTGCCCCCAGCAGGCACTGGATTCCGACAAGATGATCATTGATATCGGCCGCTGCACCTTCTGCGGCCAGTGTGAGATACAGTCCCGGGGGAAATTTGTCACATTCAGCAATAATTTCGAACTTGGCACCGCAAGCCGCGGAGCACTGTACACAACAGGTTCCCTGCCCGCCCTTGCAGAACACTCCAGACAGCACTTCAAAAAACTCTTTGGAAGATCCCTGCAGCTGCGCCAGATCTCAGCCGGTGGCTGTAACTCCTGTGAAGCCGACACCAATGTTCTTGGAACCCCGTTTTTTGATCTGCAGCGCTTTGGAATCGACTTTGTCGCCTCACCGCGTCATGCCGATGGCATCCATGTCACAGGGGCCATTTCATGCAACATGAAGGCTGCCCTGCTCTCCACCTATGAGGCGATCCCCTCTCCAAAGGTGGTTATTGCCAGTGGCTGCTGCCCCATCTCAGGCGGGCCGTTCCGGGGCAGCAAAGACATTATCGGTGATTTAAACAGCCTTATCCCAGTGGATCTTTTCATTCCCGGCTGCCCGCCACACCCCATGACAAGCCTGCACGCGCTGCTGCAGTATTTCAAATAGAGCAGCGCGAGAATAGCCATACATGTATAAAAACAGATTATACTGTTATATATTCCTTCAGATCCGAATCTAAAATTGCCTTCAACTCGGCAAAATTATCAGCCCTGGTTTCAGTAAAGAGAAAGCCGAAGACCGGATATTCCCTGTGGTCAATCTTCCGCAGTTCCAGCGGATTCTCAAAACCAGCCAGCAATTTCTCATAATCAAAATCTGCGATCTCAGTGCCGGCTGTCCCTGTTGAATTATCAAGTACAATAAGGCTGTAGAGTTTTTCCTCTTTCCCGCTGAGGATTTGCTGCCAGTTGGGCTTCTCTTCATTGTAGTAGCAGAGATAGGGATTCACTCCAAAGGCAAGGGTGGTCATGTCCGCTGTGGTACACCAGCCGCCAAAGCGCATGGGATTCACCTCAATGGGAAGGATCAAACCCTTCTTATCCCGCCGCAGTTCGATATGCACCGGAAAGTTCCGTACACCTGCCGCCTGACCAATCCGGGCCACAAAATCACTGAACTCTGCAAGATTGGACTCAATAATCTCTTTGGATGTGGTGTAGACCCGGTCACTCACATCGGCATCAGACGAAAAGCTGTGGTGAAAAATACTGAGAATCACCGCCGCACCAGTATCATCATAGTAGGCATCCACTGCAAACTCATCACCCTCAATACACTGTTCAATAATATACGTGCCGGTATCAAGAACCTCCTGTGGATAGAGTTCCCGCGTCTGCTCTATTTCACTGAAGATACTGTCCACCACCGCTGGCCACTCCTCAGAGCCCGAGACCTTATGAACCCCCATGGAGAAAAACCCGACTGCCGGCTTTATAATAAAGGGCAACGGGATGTCAGAGATGTCAAACTGCCGTAAATCATCGAGGGTAACACCTGAAAAGGAAAAATCCGGAAAAATCCTTTCAGTCATCTCTCTGAATTTCAGCTTATTTTTAAAGAGCTCTATTTTTCCAGGGAGCGCGGTTGTGGAAAAATTGGCCGCCAGCCAGCCAATGGCATTCTCTGATGTCGTATATACACGCAGTCTGTCACCTTCCCTTGAGAGTGTTACAGCCTCTTCTTCTGTGAGCAGAACGGTGCCTTCAAAGAGTCCCAGTTCACTGGCTGCAGGAGTGGCAATAACAGGAATCCTGTTATCTCTTACCGTTGCCTTAAACAGATCTGAAATATACGGTTTATCAATTAAAAACATTCACATCATCCATGGTTGTCAGCAATACAGGGGATTCTGGATCAGGTCCCTGTACTACTTTACAGTCTGACAAAATCAGTTGCAGACAGGAAATAAACAAAAAAAGGGCAGACAGGACTTACGCCCTGTCTGCCCGAATTCCGCGATAAAAAAGAACTCAGCTTTTGACAATAATCTCTTCGCCGGCCTTTGCCTCACCGCCTCGAATGACTTTTGCAAAAATACCTTCTTTTGGCATAATGCAATCACCGGTGGCCTTCTTGATCACACAGCCGTCATTATGGCATTTCTTGCCAATCTGGGTGATCTCAAGGAGGATATCAGAGCCGATCTGAATACTGTCTCCAACAACCACTGATGACAAAGCCAGGCCCCGGGTGATGATGTTCTCAGCAAAGGCACCATCCTTCAGAGATGGAAGCTTCTCCTTTACAACGTCAATGCTCTCACCGGCAAGAAGAGAAACCTGCCGATGCCAGTCACCTCCGTGGGCATCACCTTCAATCCCGAAACCTTCCTGAAAACTGGCAGATTCCACCGGCCTTTTGACCATGCCTTTTTTCTTACTGATGCAAATTGCCTCAATGCTTGCCATAAAAATCTCCTGTTCAATAAAAGCATCCTGCTGGGGGTAATTACTTCTTCAACACTTCGAGCTGACGCTGATCCAATATGTTACTGGTAGTATAAATACACTGAAGATGCAACATGGTTGCACTGGCCTTTATGGCAGCAATCTCATTGACCAGTGCGCGAAGCTCTTCAGGTGATTTTCCACCAAGGGCACCTTTGACAACTTTCTTCTCCAGACCAGCCACTTCTTTACCAAACTTTTTGGCACCGGTCATGGTTTTCTTTCTCACCTCAAGAAGCTTGACCTTCTGGTCTTCCGTGAGCTTCAGCTCCGGATTTTCCCACTGCTGCATCAGGATCTTGGTGAGGTGGGGCAGCTTGCCGGTGATAAGAAACGGGCTCTGCTTTGCTCCGCCAGCGGCCATTACAGTGGTGGCTGACAGAGAAACGGTAACAAGAAGAAGGGCAATAAGAAAGAACTGTTTTTTTAACATGATATGTATCCTGTTTTGTTTTTTTATAAGTATTGATCCGGGTCAGCGAAAAATATGTTTCCCTGACCACGTCAACCGTGTTTTGTAGTTCAGCGAACTCCTCTTTGCCTGAGAATAGCTCATAATACTACTAACTGCAAAACAAAAATACTACTTTGAGGTACTTCACAGGCTAAAGCAGGGTACGCTGACAGCAGACAGGTTCAATTCATGGTGATAAATATCGTCGCACAAACCTTATTTGTCGACATTTCCTGCCGTAAATGGGATATTCTTCACAAGGGAGTGCTGACGTAAAAGAGCTGATGTTTAAAAAATTATTCAGAACAGAAACAACCGGTCCCTGAGAAGTTTTGTGAACTCTTTATTGCTCCAGTAAAAAACAGCCT
>JAMOMO010000337.1 GCA_027067035.1 Desulfobulbaceae bacterium | reverse complement strand
TATCCTGACAGTATCACCACCGGCATACTCAGAAAAACGGCTATCATATTAAAAAGGGCAGCTGTTTCAAAACTGCTCACCTGGAAAAGAGCCGCCACGATGAAAAACAGCACCGCCACGGGAACAATACCGTTGGGACTGTGGACACTGATGGGATGCAGATGGTTTTTCACCATATGATCCGTTGCCATGGCAAAGAAACCGCCGCTCTTCTCTGCAGCCACCTCCGTCACACCGTCCCCGACCGGGGCTGATTCCGCCACCGCCTCCTTTACTTCAAAAAACTTATCCCGACCCGCACCACAGACCGGACATTTCTCCGGCGGCTCCTCTCCTTCATGGATATAGCCACACACTGAACATTCCCATTTCTTCATCCCTACACTCCTTCACATTTCCTTGAGTTTTATATTGAGTTTCATAATCACCCGCGTTTCCGGGAGACCATAGTCGGATGGCTCCCGGAAATCAGCCACAGGCCAGTTACTGCAGACCCAGTGCCTTTGCCACACCCTCCCCGTAAGCGGGGTCGGCCTTTGAACAGTTTTCTATATGACGCCTTTTGATTTCATCTGGGGCATCGCCCATGGCCCGTGCAGTATTTTCAAACAGAAGCTGCTGCTCTTCTGCTGTCATGAGCTGAAAAAGCCTTGCCGGCTGGCTGTAATAATCATCATCCTCGCGGTGATTCCAGTGATCCGCCGCACCCTCCACACTGAGAGGCGGCTCGCTGAAGTCGGGCTGCTCCTGCCATTCCCCCATGCTGTTTGGTTCATACCCTATTGTACTCCCGTGGTTTCCATCCACCCGCATTGCCCCATCCCGATGATAATTGTGAAAGGGACAGCGTGGTGCATTCACCGGAATCTGCTGATGGTTCACGCCGAGACGATACCGCTGGGCATCGCCGTACGAGAAGAGTCTCCCCTGCAGCATCTTGTCAGGAGAAAAACCGATTCCGGGTACAACACTTGCCGGATTAAAGGCAGACTGCTCAACCTCGGCAAAATAGTTCTCCGGGTTCCTGTTTAACTCCAGTACTCCAACCTCAATGAGGGGATAGTCTCCCTGATACCACACCTTGGTCAGGTCAAAAGGGTTATACGGACAGGTAGCCGCATCCTTTTCTGGCATTACCTGGACAAACATGGTCCAGCGGGGGAAATCACCCTTTTCAATGCTCTGATAGAGGTCTTCCTGATGACTCTCACGGTTTTTTCCTATCAGGGCCTCGGCTTCCGCGTCCGTCAGGTTTTTGATGCCCTGCTGGGTATGAAAATGAAATTTCACCCAGTAGCGCTCGTTTGCCGCATTGATAAAACTGAAGGTATGGGAGCCGAATCCATGCATATGCCGATATGTGGCCGGAATACCCCGATCACTCATGGTGATTGTTATCTGGTGCAGTGCCTCCGGCAGTGATGTCCAGAAATCCCAGTTGTTTCTGGCACTTCGCATATTCGTTCTCGGATCTCTTTTCACCGCATGGTTCAGATCGGGAAACTTTAAGGGATCACGAAGAAAGAACACCGGGGTATTGTTGCCCACAAGATCCCAGTTTCCCTGCTCCGTATAGAATTTAAGGGCGAAACCGCGAATATCGCGCTCGGCGTCAGCAGCCCCTCTCTCTCCTGCAACCGTTGAAAAACGGGAAAAGACCTCCGTTTTCTTCCCGATTTCAGAAAAAATATCCGCCTTGCTGTACCGCGTGATGTCATGGGTCACAGTAAATGTTCCGTATGCTCCCGACCCCTTGGCATGCATACGTCTCTCCGGAATAACCTCTCTGTCAAAATGGGCCAGTTTTTCCTGGAACCAGATGTCCTGCATCAGCATGGGGCCACGTGGGCCTGCGGTCATGACATTCTGATTATCAACCACTGGTGCTCCGTTGTTTCCTGTCAGTTTTTTCTTTTCAGACATACTTCTTTCCTCCTGGTGATAGGTTTAATAAACCATTCCCCTCTGTTATTTTTCCTTATCTGCGGCCCCGTCCAGACAGCTCCTGCACACCCCGTGGAACTCCAGGTGGCGTGACTCAACCACCCCGACACTTTCAACTTCTTCGGGGAGGCTGCAGTTGTCAAAACCCTGCCAGTAAATATCTTCCACCTTTTTGCAGTGACTGCAGATAAAATGATGATGAATGCTGAGATTGGTATCAAACAGCGTTCGTTCGTTCATAATATGTAACTTCTTCACAAGGCCCAGTTCATCAAAGGTCGCAAGGGTACGATAGACCGTATCCAGGGCAATGGTGGGCAGCTTTTTGTGAAGCCTTGTATAAATTGACTCGGCAGAAGGATGGTCATCAGCCGCCATCAGCTCTTTAAAAATTTCAAGCCGCTGGTGGGTCAGTTTAATACCCGCCTCTGCACACAACTGCCTGAGTTGCTCTATCTGCTGTTTTGTGATTGTAGCCGTGTCCATTATGTCGCCCCCAACTAGTATCGATTCTTAACTAAGAATACTTCATAGGAACTTTTTGTCAATAACTATTCTCACATAAAGTTCATTCGCATTAAGCGAGCGACAGAAACAGTTACATATTTTTACGAAACTCCAGGACTATAAACTCATCATACAGGAAAAAGAAAAAAAGAAGCTAGCTAAAAGGGGACGCTACTGTCTGCCTGCAAGCTGTTTGAGGCGGGAGAAACTCAGCAGCAGAAGATACACTGCTGCTGCAATAACAATGATAACAGGGCCGCTGGGCAGATCAAGACTGTAGCTGACCCCGAGGCCGAAGACCACAAAACCCGCGCAGAAGAGGACAGAGAGGAACATCATCTGAAGGATGTTCCGGGAAAAGTTCCCGGCAACCGAGGCCGGAAGGGTGAGAAGAGCGATGACCATGACAATCCCCACCACCCGCACCAGAAGGACAATGGTCAGGGCGGCAAGACAGAGCAGGAGAAGATAGATCCAGCCGGTATGCACGCCGCGCAAACGGGCAAATTCCTCATCAAAACAGACTGCGAGAAACTTATTATAAAAGAGTCCGACCAGAACAAGCACCACGACATCAAGGGCCAGCACAAACAGGAAATCCTCCCTGGAGACCAGCAGAATATTACCGAAAAGATAACTCATCGGATCTACATAACCAGGTGTTCTGGCAATAAACAGCAGCCCGACGGCCATTCCCACGGCCCAGAGAGCACCGATAACACTGTCTTCCCTCTGCGAGGCATAGCGACTGACCAGCGCCAGCACAACCGCAGCCAGCAGGGCCACCACCACTGCTCCCTGCATGGGCCCGAACCAGGTGACACCCACCGCCTTTTCCAGATACAGACCAAGACCGATGCCACCAAGCACACAGTGGGCAATGGCACCGGCAATGTAGCTGATCCTTCGTACCACGACAAAGGTACCGATAATACCAAAGGGCAGTGAGGCAAAGACCCCGGTGAGCAGGGCATAACGGAAAAAAGGAAGATTGGGATCAGAGAGTGCCGCAAAAAATTCAGTCATGCTGGTGCCCCTCCGAACTGCAGCAGTGGTCATGTCGTATCATCTGGAGATCACCGCCATACATTTCACGGATAAGATCACCGGTGAGTTCACTGGTGGGATGAATCACCACCTGCTTATTGACACAGGCAATCCGTTTAAAGAAGGTGGATGCAAAGCCAACCTCATGGGTCACCATAAGGATGGTCATGCTTTTGTTCAACTCGGTGAGAAGATCAAAAAACTGCAGCTCCGACTCATGATCAATGTTTGCAGTGGGCTCATCCAGTATCAGGATATCACCACGGGATGCGAGGGCACGGGCAATCAGAACCCGCTGCCGCTGTCCGCCTGAGATGGACGAGAAGGGCCGTGCTGCAAGATCGGCAATTCCGGTTATGCGAAGGGACTCCATGGCGCGATCCTTATCCTCTTTGCTGTAGCGCCCGGTGAACGATCCGCCGAGACAGCCCATGCTGACCACTTCAAAGACGGAGATGGGAAACTGCGGATCATAACGGGCATACTGGGGGACATAGCCGATTCGCAGCCGTGCGGCCTCCGGTTTTTCACCAAAGATCCGAACCGTCCCGGTGTCTGGAAGCAGCAGACCCACAATCAGTTTTATCAGGGTGGACTTTCCGCCGCCATTGGGCCCGACCACACAGATGGAATCAAGACTGTTCACCTCAAGGTTCACATCGGCAAGCACCAGCTGGGTGTCATAGGAAAAAGAGAGATCCCGGATGGCAATGGCAGCCTGACTGGAAGATGCACCACTCACTGTACCGGACCACCCATGGCACTGGCAATTTTTTCCGCCATAATACGAATGGACTGCACACTGTCCTCTGCCAGGGGATCAAGGGCAACAACCTTGCCACCGATGGCAGCGGCAATACTCTCAGCACTTCTGGGATCAAACTGGGGCTGTACAAAAACCACCTTCACCCCGTCGGCTTTTGCCCTCTTGATAAGGGAGATGAGCTGCCGCGGAGTGGGAGCCTTTCCACCTGTTTCCACGGCCACCTGCTTCAATTGATAGTGATGAGCAAAATATCCGAACGCAGGATGAAACACAAAAAAGGAGGCACCTTTGAAGGGCGCAAGTTTTTCTGAGACAGCTTTATCCAGCGCGTCCAGCCGTCTGCTCAACCGTTCAAAATTGTCACGATACAGCTGCGCCCTCTCAGGAGTCACCTGGGCAAGGGATCTGAGCATAACCTGAGCCATGCTTTTGAGATTGGGTGGAGAAAGCCATACATGGGGATCTGCGACCTCATGCGCCCCATGCCGGTGCGCCGCCTCCTCCATGGGAATCTTCTTTATCTCCTGACTGGTATCAACGATTCGCAGATTTGGAGAGCTGCCCTGAAGGCGTCTGCTGATCTCATGTTCAAACTCCAGACCTGCGGTGAAAAACAGGCGGGACCTGGAAAGGGCCCGTATCTGGCGCGGCGTGGGTTCAAAGGCATGTGGTTCCTGACCATTGGCCACCAGCAGATGAATGGTAACAGTATCCCCGACCAGCTGCTCACAGAGCCACCTCTGGGGCGGGATGGAAACAAAGACTTCAACTTCTGCAGCAGGTGCAGCAGACAGCTGCTGCGGGAGCACCGTACACAACACAAGCAGCAGGAGTCGCAGATATCTCATGACCACAACGTTTTTCATAGTTTTTTCCAGACTTTCCTTTCACAAAATCTCACAACAGATGATTGAACAGCTAATCTATTAACCGCCCGCTCTCCCGTCAAGGGAGAATAAGCATTGCAATGCAAACTGATTTTCGATATAGAACAGTGCACCATGTCTGCCCACTTTCGCACAAGCCTGAAAGCGTCACTCTCCAGTGCAGTTCTTATTCTGAAACTGGTAATTCCCTTTTATATCCTTGCAGACATCCTTCTCTACTTTGACCTTCTCAAACCGATAAGTGTCATATTTTCCCCTGTTACCGGTATATTACAGCTTCCTGCGGAAACAGCCATGGCAATCTGTGCCGGAGTTTTTCTGAATATGTATGCAGCCGTTGCGTTTGCTGCCCCCCTGGGTCTCAGCTCTCAGGAATGGACCATTCTGGGTGTATTTCTGGGCGTCTGTCATTCCATTCCGGTGGAAAACAGCATAATGAAAAAACTGGGGATCAGTTTTTTCTACTCCACCTGCCTCCGTATCTCCATGGCCTTTCTCACCACCCTGCCCATCCTTACTCTTCCGGCAGGCATGTTTGCAGAGAAAAGCAGTTCCAGGGACGTGCTCCTGGCCAGCTACGATACGGTCCCGCAACTCCTCTTTCACTCGGTGAGCAATGCGGCAACTCTGTCACTGAAGATTATCCTCCTCATCACCGCCGTCATATTTCTGATGGACGCCCTCAAACGGACACAGTTCATCGCCAGCTATGGCCAGAAGGTGCAGAGCTCATTCTCCCTTCTCACCGGCCAGCTCCTTGGAATAACCTATGGCGCCGGGATTCTCTTTAAAGAGGTGGAATCAGGAAATCTTGACAGGAGGGATATCTTCTTCATCGGCACATTTCTCATGATCTGCCACTCTCTCATCGAAGATCCCCTGCTCTTTGTCCTCTTTGGAGCCAACTACTGGATTCTCATCGGCAGCAGGCTGGCCATGGCCTGTCTTGTCACCCTGCTGCTCCGAAGGTTTCTTTTCAGAAAGGGTCCCGCCGCCACAGAGACCTTCGGTTGACTCAGCCCTCTTTCCGGATCCGTAAACCTGTGACGGGGAATGAATACGTGAAACGGAATCAGGCAAAAGCCGGGTCCCTGGCTGTGGAAAACCAACTGGAATCCGGTGCATTACAAGAACTGCCGGCACGTTTTCATCATGGATTGAGAATCTCTTCTCTCCGGAGAGAGATCCATCCTTGCGCCATACCGTTTCAGTGCTTACCCTTGAGTCAAACAATTGCCAATCACCCATTACCAGAAAAACAGCTATGAACGATATCATTTTACAGATAATAATCCTGGCACCACCGATCCTGCTTGCTCTCACCGTCCATGAGTTTGCCCACGGTTATGTCGCCTATCGCTTCGGTGATCCCACGGCCCGGGATCAGGGGAGACTGACCCTGAACCCCTTAAAACATCTCGACCCCCTGGGAACGCTGGCATTTTTCATCATTAAAATCGGCTGGGCAAAACCGGTTCCGGTGAACCCCAACTATTTTAAAAATCCACGCAAAGACATGCTCTGGGTGGCCCTTGCAGGGCCTGCAGTCAACCTTGTTCTGGCCGTCATCAGTGCAATCTGCGCCAAAGGCATCTGGTTTATCGCAGCGTCCATCCCCTACTCCGCCCTGGCTGAGGCAATTCTCGTCCCACTGAACAAAGTGCTGCTGGCCTCCGTCTGGATAAATCTTGTACTCTGCATATTCAACTTTCTTCCCATCCCGCCACTGGATGGGAGCAAAATACTGGCAGGTCTTCTCCCGCCAGATCTGGCCCGGTCCTATGCCTCAGTAGAGCGATACGGGTTTGTGATTATCATGCTGCTGGCTTTTTCGGGCATTCTTTCAAAGATGATCATCCCCGTCATCTCCTTTGCACAGAATCTTCTTCTGTGAGTCTTGATCCGGAAAACGTAAAAAGCCCCTGCTGTCGACACTGACGCAGGGGCTTTTTTTGACAGACGGGAATATGATCCCTATTTCCTGGTCCAGTGGCCGCCGACAAAGATAAACTGGCCTGCCGGTGTCTTCTCAATTGCCTTTTTTCCGGCAAGCTTCTCAACGGTGCTGAGAGAAGTCTTGTTCCGGGTGGAAATCTTCTGGTAATGAGCCTTGCGCTTGGCATTTATGCTTTCAACAAGCTTCTGCACTTCAGGGCTCGGCTTCACCGGAGCCAGATAGCCGGTGGCGGTTTCCCCCACAAGCCCCTGGGCCTTGGCTGCCTGCAGATCAAGGGCCAGAGCCGGCTGACAGATCAGCAGCAGGCCCAAAGCCAGTAAGGTTATAAGCTGTTTCATAATTCATCTCCTTTCCTGAGAAATGCTTTCATAATGGATAAAGGGCGTTAAAAGAGGCCACTGTCCTCACTGAGGACATCGTCCAGCTCTTTATCCACTTTCACCAGGATCTCATGCTGTATCTTTACGTTGAGGTTGATGGTGATCGGCTTTTCCGGGGCCGCCACCTTCACCGTGGGGCTGCAGCCGGAACTCAGAAAAACCGCCACGGCAAGCATCACCCAAATCACTTTGTATTTCATAATGCACTCTCCATCGTCTTCAGGAAGTCTCAACACTCCATTCTCTAGTTGTAATGTTGTTTCAGCCGTTTGTCCAGCTCCTCCGTCAATCCCCTGCTGAAACGCAGGCTCTGCAGCAGATCGGGAAGGTTCTGTTCAGCGTGAATATTGAGCCGTACCGGACGGGTACTGTCAAGCTCCGGACTTTTCCCCAGAAGACTGATATCAAGGTCCAGCTGGCCGGATGCCTGGTAGGCTGCGGTTGCCGTCAGACTGTCATACTGCAGATTCCTGACCGCCTTCAGGGCATATCCCGTGATCCCGGACTGGTTCATGTTGCCGGGTGTATAGCGGATTTCGCCACCCGGAGCCTCACTGTGCAGCTCTCCATCGGCAACGGTGACCTCAGTCCCTTTTACCGTGACCGGGATGGAACCGCTGATTTTTCCTGTTACATGAAGACTGTCCATCCTCATCAGATCAACCAGAGTCTTCAGATCCATACCGGAAACATTCACCATAAAACTGGAATCCGGACTGTTGGGATCAAAACGGATTTCAGAGCTGCTGAGACGGCCCATAAACAGACCTGCTTCCAGATCATCAAGCTGCAGCACCGGCAATGCGCCATTTCCGGAAGGGGCAAAGCTGACGCCACTGCGTATATCAGTTA
>JAMOMO010000336.1 GCA_027067035.1 Desulfobulbaceae bacterium | reverse complement strand
CCAGCCATAATGAAGACGCTTCCTCATATGCACTTTATAACTCTCATCCGACCGGGTGCCGGGGATGCTCTACTCATTTCTGACCGGATTTGTCAGGGTACCGATATTCTCTATCTCCACCTCCAGCAGGTCTCCGTCCTGAATGGGACCGACACCGCTTGGCGTACCGGTTATGATGATATCTCCGGCTTCCAGGGTAAAATTGGAGGAGATAAATGATATGAGCTGCGGAATGGAAAAGATCATGTGCCTGGTGTTGGATTTCTGAACCACCCGGCCATTGAGACGACAGCAGATATCAAGGCACTGCGGATCCCCGATCTCATCAGGCGAAACAATTACCGGCCCGATGGGACCGAATGTATCGAGTGATTTGCCGCGAAACCAGCCGGATTTGTCGCTTCGCTGCAGATTTCTCTGGCTGATATCATTAAAACAGCTATAGCCCAGCACATGGGACAGCGCCTCTGACTCAGCAACATTTTTGATCCGGTCTTTTATGATAACGGCAAGTTCCGCCTCATAGTCGGTACGGCACTCGTCAAAACCGTAGTCATTTACAAATGAAGGCAGGATGATCGGATCTCCCGGTCCGATCAGCACATTGGGCGTTTTGGGAAACAACACCGGCTCCGCGGGAATTTCATCGGTGAAATTCTGCACATTCACCGATTCGCTTTCCTGAATGTGTTCGAGGTAATTCAGACCCACTGCAATTATCTTACTCGGACGGATTTCAACCGTTTCACCTGTTGTCGATGGTAACAGCAGTACCGGCATGCTGTGCTCCTTTTTACTTATTTTTTAAAAAACTGCAGGCTCACTGTTCCCTGCCCGAAGCCCTTCCTTCACCCCATAACCGATCCTGATGCAGTATCATCTCCTGTGCCGAGATCTTTGCACTGTCTCCAAAATCGGGCGATGCAATAACCGATTGAAGGTAGTCCAGCAGTTCTTCTCTGCCCACCCTGGAGGCAAGTAATCCCAGCAGGATTTCAATCTGCCCTTTCTGGATGAGCAGTGTCGCTTCTATGGTAACAAGTCTGTCATTTATATCCTGTACGTCCACATTCACTCCTTAAGAAGAAAAGAGGCCACACTCCACCTCCGACCTTAATCAACTGAATCCATTGCAACAATTCAGCATCAGACAGTATACAATATACTGAGTTGCCCTGTAAACGGCCGATCATTTCCCCTGAACAAAACGTAACTCAACAACCGGGACCTCCCAGCTGTCACACTGGCACCTGGCCTGATATTCCTGATCTGTAATATCCGTTTTGTGGCGACGGGCCAGGGCAAGAACCGTCAGCTCCCTGATACTGTCCATATGATCCTGCCACCTTTCCCGGGCTGCTTTTGAGAGACGGGCCACAGGGATCCCGTCATGATCAACAAGCAGCAGGGAGTTATTTTCCCTGCTGAGGCGAAGACAACTGCCTGTGCTCAACCCGGCAAGAGCCCTGTTGGTGGGATGATCCTCCTTTCTCATTGCAGCAAAATCAATAAACAGATCTTTCATACCAAGCAGCTCATAGTGTGAAACTGGCCTCAACTGTTTCTGGGAGGGGATGACGGATTTCCGTAATCTGAGGAAATCACCATCCAGAAGCTGAATATGGGGATTGGCCGAATCATCAATGGCAAAGAGCTGCAGCGTCTCCCGGGCCCGTGACATGGCAACATAGTAGAGCCTTCTCTCTTCCTCCAGTTCCCGGGCATCCTTTTTCTGCCAGTTCCCATCCAGGACAAAGACGTGATCAAACTCCAGGCCTTTTATTGAATGGACGGTGGAAAGAAAAATCCCATTTTCAAGATTTCTGCCGCGGTGCTGATCGGCCAGAGACTCGTACAGATAGTGTTCCACCCGTCCCACCGGTTGCGGGGCATTTCCGGTCTCTTCCAGCCACTCCTGGAGAAGACTGCGCAGGTTCAGCTGCCAGATATTCCCCTCCCCTGCCTCAGGCAGAAGATCCAGCAGCGTCCGGGCCGTTATCTGCTCATGACCGTAGTCATGAAGAAAAGTCAACAGCCCGGCATTCTCTCTTATCCGACTGAGTCCCGGGAAAGCACTCCTGCCCCAGTTGAGGCTCACCGACATCCCTGCCTCCTCCAGAACCCCCCGGACACTATCGAGTTCCTGCCATTCTCTGGCCAGTACCGCACAGCTGTTCAGGTCAAAATCACTGCTGAGACTCTGCAGACGCTGTAATTCCTCACACAGAACCAGGGCCTGGGCAGCACTGTCCTTTACCTGAAACAGCTGTACCTTTCCCTGTCCCGTAGGATCGCTGAGCTGCCAGTTTCCACCGGGTGGCAGTGTCTTCCTGGCACGATTAACTTCTATGGGATGCTCCCGCTTCATCCTGTCTTTGTTATGCACGATGAGCGCATTGGCCGCCATGATGATATTGGCAGTGGAGCGATAGTTCTCTGTGAGATAATGAACATCAGCCGTATAATCCGCCTTGAAACGTCTGATAAAATCCACATTTGCCCCGCGGAAACGATAAATATTCTGATCATCATCTCCCACTGCCAGAATACTGAGTTTCTCATCCTTTTCTGTGAGTGTCCTGCCGGCCAGCAGAGAAACAAGTTCATACTGCTCTTCATCAATATCCTGATACTCATCCACCAGAATATGACTGAACCTGGATATCAGGACTTCCCGCGCCTGACCGTCTGCAAAGCCGATGACATCCCTCTCCCCCCTGAGCAGGGCAATGGCATCCTTGATCACCGTGGAAAAATCAATATCCGCACGAGCCGGTTCACCCGCAGGCCTCACCAGAGATCTTCCGGTCAACCTGAGAGCCAGACCATGGAAAGTCAGAGTTGTCACCCCGGCCATATCCCTGCCCACCATATCCCTGATCCTTCGTCGCAGCCCTATGGCCGCACTCCGATTAAAACAGAGGACCAGAACCGCCTCGGGACGCACCCTTTTCACCCTGAGCAGATAGGCAACCCGATGGGCAACGGTCCGTGTCTTACCGGCTCCGGGCCCTGCCATGATGAGCATATTGCTCTCTGTGGCTGCTGAAACAATTTTTTCCTGAGCCCTGTTCTTCAGATCTTCAACAATTCGCTGATAGGATTGTTCACTGGTTGCCCGCTCCAGCAGCTTCTCCTTTCCCGGAAAGAAACGCTGAATAAATTCCGCCTTCTCATCATTGAAATAGGAGTGAACCAGACTCATGGCACGGCTGACTTTTTCCATGGCACAGCGGGCATACTCATTTATGACATGGACCTGGAAATTTTTTTCAGAGTAATGTGTCTTTAACGGTTCAAAATGAGCATTACTGTACTGTTTCCCCCTGGCCTCCGGATTCATGGTAATGGTCATGGCCTGCCTGAAAACAGCAAGACCCTGCTGCAGTTCAATCACTCCCTGCTCATGCATAAAGGTCAGACCCCGCTCTGCTGCAGCAAGCGGATCTCTCAGTGCGGAAAACAGGATCAGGTCCTTCTTCAAACCTTTGACAACGTCCTCCAGGGTGAACTCCACAAGCAGAGATGCTTTGGGTGACACCTTTCCCTTCAGAGAGTCCTGAATCACTGTCAGGGCCACATGGGCTGCCTGCTGGCGGATGGCAACAGTTTTCTGCAGCGACTCCCAGTCACGGTGCAGCATAATGGAAAAACTGTTATTCCCCCTGGACCGGATACTGACACTCCCCTTCTGTCCGGCCAGTCCCTTGCCGTCACGGCTCAACCCCCTGAGAATCAGCCCCAGACTCTCGGGGGTACTGTATGGATATCCCATATCAATCAGCTGCTGATTGACCAGCCGGAGATCAATCTGCAGGTTTTTTTCACGATCCGCATCCGGCACTGTCTCCTGAAGTATTTTCAGAAAGTCTATCTCCACACGGCAAAAGCGTTTCAGAAGTTTCTCCGAGCTGTCTTTTACCTTATAGCGGATATAGGCCGATAAAATTGTCTCCTTGGAGAGCAGTCCCTGCTGTGCCATGTCCTCTAAAGTCCGCAGGACCCTCTGGGTCTCCGTTTCACTTTCAGGGTCATTTTCAATACTTTTAAAAGAAGACAGACAGGCAAGATCATCGGCACTGAAAGCCTCCGAAGGCGGTTTATCCATCAGGGCAGAAAGGATGGAGAGCCAGCGTTCCCGCTGTCTCTTTGACAGCCCGAGCAGTTCTATTTTTTCCTCGGCATCCTGAAGGGTTCCGATGAGCGGCTTTCCCTGAAATACATTGGTGTTATTTTCATTCCGGTGAAGAAAACCACCTCTTTCAAGCCATGAAACGGCAGTCTTGACCCTGGTGTCTCTGTCCTGACCGAACTCTTCCTCGTCAATGTCAACCACATCCAGGCGGAGAATATCCCCGGAAGTCAAAACCACCTTACCGTCCTTTCTGGCAGAATAGCGCAGACCACGCAAAATCTGGGCGATATCACGCCTGGTCAGCCGGGAGTTGCTGCTCATGCGAAACTGCCCCTCTATATCCTGCTCCGTAAAAATCAGAATACATTCAGCTTCATGGCGATCCCGTCCGGCACGCCCCGCCTCCTGCAGATAGTTTTCCAGAGAGCCGGGAATATCAGCATGGATAACCAGTCGAACATCATCTTTGTCAATACCCATTCCAAAGGCATTGGTGGCACAGATCACAGGGACCTCTCCACTGATGAAATCGTTCTGGATACGATTCTTGATAAAGGGCTCCAAACCGGCATGAAAGGCCTCCACCGTGTACCCCTCCTGGGCCAGAAACTCGGCCAGATTCTCGGTATTCCTGCGTGTGGCACAGTAAATAACCACACTTCCTGAATTGTCGTAGCGTGTCTGGAGTAAATTCAGAATACTCTGGTTTTTCTCATAGGTATTCACCGGCCATACTTCATAGTGCAGATTATCCCGCTCATGGCCTCCTGCAAAGTTGAGAACCCGCAGCCCCAGCTCCCGCCCTATTATGTCGGTGATCTCAGATTGAACATCTTTCTTGGCCGTGGCGGTAAAACACTGAACCGGTGGTATCCTGCTTTTTTCCTGTCCCGCAAATTCCCGGATAAAACGAATGGAGTAGAGATAATCCGGACGGAAATCATGCCCCCACTTGGACAGACAATGTGCCTCATCAAAGACCCAGGCTCCTATTTCACGCAGTCTGATGGTCTGAACAAACGAGCGGTTTCGCAGCTGCTCCGGTGAGACATACAAGACCCCGATATCTCCCAGCCTGACCCCCTCCATCACCTCCCCTCTCTCCGGCATTGTCAACATACCGTTTATGGCGGCGGCAAGGGTGGTCCCGGTCTGGCGGGAGAAATTTTCCACCTGATCTTTCATCAGGGCCTGCAGAGGAGAAATAACAATGGTCAGGGTATTTCGCCTGCGGTAACGCATCAGGGCGGGAAGCAGATAACAGAGCGTCTTTCCCCCTCCAGTGGGCAGTGTGGCAAAGACAGAGGAATTACGGGCTGCAGCTGTTACAATGCTTTCCTGCAGACTGCTTCCGTTATCTGTGGCCGGACTGGCCCGAAATTCATCAAAGCCGAAATAGTTCTGAAGGAAAAAACGGGGACTGTGATTGGTGACACAGTAGCTGCAATCAGGATTACTGCACGGCTGCTCCCGCAGCTGATGAAGAAGACTGGCAACCACAGGAAAATGATGCCGAACCCATGGCGGCAAAACCGAGTTTCCACCGGCAACTGTCAGCCAGGCGGTAACGTATGCCAGAGGCGGGTGTTCTATCCGCCGGTCAAGCAACTGCTCCACCAGCCTTTCCAGTGCCTCCCTGCAGACCTTCTCCCGAATAAGCCAGGAAAAGGTCTCGTACAGATCATCACCTTCAAGCCGTGGTACACCCATGGCCCTCAGGGCAGTCGCCGTTCCCGCAAACTTTTCATCTCCGGCAAAAAATCCCTGGTAAATTAACGGCGCATCAGACCCGTCACCAAGCAACCTGGAAAAGGCTTCCCACTGCTCCATAAAGACCTTGCCGGACAGCATGGCATCTTCTGCCGGATTATTGATACTGTCTCTGACGATCCGGTAGTTTTTCACCAGTCGATGGTAGGGGTTTTCAGGAAAGGCAAGCGGAGAAAGATAGAGGGTGTCAACCACCGGCTTCTGTAAAATTGCCGGAGTCAGGTTCTTTTCCCTGAGACAGGGGATATCGTGGGAGAGGATATTGTGACCGAGAATAAACTCTGCAGTCCTGCCAAAGTCATCAAGACCGGCCAGTTCTTCCCGGCCGATGCGACAACCATGTTGAGTACTGAATTTTTCCCCGTGAAAAAAGGCACCCAGAGCATATATTTCACCGTTCTCGTTTGTTTCAATATCAAACAAGAGACAGCGATCCAGAAATTCCTGACAAGTACTGACCATCCGTACCCCTGAAAAAGCTCATAAAAAGAACTGCCTGTAGGGCAGTATGCCTGAGTTACGTTATTACAACAAAACAGAGAATGGCAGAATTGTCTTGCTCTTTTAGCACAAATTTTCAGTCTGAGTACAGAGTTGAGAAGCAGGTTACCGGAATTGAGCCATGGCCACAGGATTTCCTGCCAGATCTTTGCTACCAGATATCATCCATACTGACATTTGGATCATCATACTTCTGGAGAGTTTCAATCCAGTCAGCTTTACTCTCTTTTATCAGCTTTTTCATTTCTGCAAGTTCATGCTCTTCAATTTCCCCGAGCAGCGAAAGAAACGTGTAGAAATGTTTCAGGCTGGTAATATTCTCCTTGATGGAGGTAACGGATGCCCACATTGCTTTTCGGATAAACCAATCTCCCAAAAAGGATCCAACTTCCCTGACACCATCACCTGGACCAAGAAGCTCTTCATACAACAAAAACTCATTTATATAAAATTCAACATTGGAGCAATGCTTGTTTACCGTTTTTTCAGAGAGATTTCTGGACTCGAGGTAGCTTCTGAACACATCCAGTATCATACTGTTTTCACGTCGCATTGTATCGACATCCGTCTCGTTGTACAGCGAACTGTCTTCTTCATCATACTCGGGATATTGTGGCGGTGACTCACCATTCGTTTTGCTGATCAGCGGATAATCCTTCTTCGGGAAAAGATCCAATATCTTTTCAACAGTTATTTCATGCAGCCACTCATCTCCAAAATCAAACAGATACTCAAATTTATCCTTTGCCTTGAGACCCAGTGCGGATATTTCCGTTTGCGATGCATCGTGCATCTTTTTCTGCGAGAACCCCAGACTGTCCTCAATTGCCGCCGGGTGAGTATATTCTTCAGCATGAATGAATCTGTTTCTGGCCTTACTTCCAGGCGCAGTCAAATAAAACGAATATACGTGAGGATCAAATCTGTCAAAAGCCTCAAAAATCACCTCATGCAGCAGATCGAGGTCCTGTTCTCCCAGGATCTCTATTCGACGCCAGATCTTCTTATCATATGACAGAGCCACTTTCAGGATGTATAATTTGCTGTTCTTTTTCATTTTCTCATACTTGTTACTTTATTTTCATATCCGCTCACAGACAGGATCCGGCACCCAATACCCCGAATACCTGCCAGATTATTTCGTCCCTGATCAATACAACTGGGTATTAACCCTGCGGATTTTTTTCTAAACGTTTGGCGGTGAGACAGACCAAACTCCTCCATAAGTTGTGGATATTTTTTTAGGACCCGGAGCAAAGGCCTGAACCATCCTTTTTACCTGATCGCTAACTTGGACGCTTTTCTGGCCGGTCAAAGATAAACTTTCTTTGTAACCATCTAAAATAGCGTGACATAAACTCAACAAATACCGTGCTGTCACCAAACAAACACTTTTTATTATTCATCCCTAGTGGCGATGTACACACTTGAACCCCGAGAGCAATAATCATAAAAATACGATATTAACCAAATGTTACTCTCATCACCATGTTCGACCAATAACTCTCACTCAGATACAAAATCAGACTCCTTGCCTTGCGATAAAGTTGTCTTGAGCTGCTAACTTGAACAAATCCGGTAGTACGTTTTGAAATTCTCTTGGTGCTGTTCCGCCGACAAATGAGCATTCGGCTGTGCAATAACCGTATATCGCGTCCCCATGTCCTCTTGCAGCTCCGGTTCTACGGATTTCGCAACACCTTTGCCGATTATGATGACATGTTCAGGAGCAGCATCTTGAAGAACTTGTCGTGTGTAGCCGAGCCAGGAAGTTCGGAGAGCATGGGTCATTAGCTTATGCTTCGACTTCTTCCCGCCGTCATAAAGTGCCATAATACTCGTATCGACAAGCCATACACCGCAGTTTTTCAAATCTTTAAGTAAGCGTATTTTATTCTCGATACGTTGAGTAATGGTCGTTCGTGACTTAAGTACAGGCGAGAATGCAG
>JAMOMO010000335.1 GCA_027067035.1 Desulfobulbaceae bacterium | reverse complement strand
ACACATTCCTGAATCCGTGTTGAAAATCTGAAAATAAAAAAAAAGAAAATGCACCGGCACAAGCAGAGTCGCCCCCTCTCAGGGGTGGCCATAATTTCTCAACAGGTCCATATTGGGAATCACATAAAGGTGACGATCTCTTTTTTCAAGCACCCCATCCTTTAACATGGCTCCCACAATGGTGGATACAGTCTGCCGAGAAGACCCTATTATTGCAGCAAGTTGGGTGGTGGTAAGATCAATCGAAACCACGGTCCTCCCATCCTCTTTTGTTCCATTGTTTTCCGCCTCATAGAGAAAAAAGTCGGTGAGACGCTGCCTGATATCCTTAAAAACCAGACTGTCGATAATCGAAAAGGACTGTTTTAACAGTTGCCCCAGGATACGAATAATGGTCCGGGACAGGGCAGGGTGTGTTGCCATATAGGAGTGAAGCCTGCTGGTGGAAACCACCATCAAAATAACATCATCAAGGGTATGAACATGGGCACGGGTATGGGTTGTATATATGTCCCCCGGTTCAAGAATTGCCAGAGAGAAATCCTTATCTTCAAACGCCAGATATAATCGCAGCCGCCCTTCCCTGACTATAAAAACATGATCATCCTCATGCCCTGGATAGTAAATGAGGCTGTTTTTCCGGTGTCGTACCTCGGTGAATTCCTCCAGTAATTTCCGGTTTTCCGGCCTGGAGAGCTCATCGAGCAGATTAATTGATGACAGCCTGGTTCTCATTTTGTTCAGTTCAGTTGGGCAGAATGATAACAGAAAGCACTCTGTGTCGTCCTCTGCAGAGCACACGGCACAGGCAGAAATTCAACAAAACAAATCTCTCAAGAAAGGAATACCTTACCAGAAAGAAATTGACAAGATGAGATAGGTGAGCGGTGCAGAGCGGCAATAAAAGGAAGAGGATGACTGTGCGTCCTGCAGTTTTAATCCACATGGAGGATTTACAGGATCCCAGAGTATCTTCATGGCACGGATTACACCTACCCCGGGACTCCAGTCAGCAGGCGCAACTTCTTACGGGCCGGGGAAAGATAGAAAAGAAAAAAGCCGGCCACTGTAGCAGTGTCCGGCTTTTTTTTATACTCCACAATGGTCGGGGCGGTAGGATTCGAACCTACGGCCTCCTGCTCCCAAGGCAGGCGCGCTAACCAGGCTGCGCTACGCCCCGACTCATAACGAAAGGAAAAAAGCCCGACCTGTAATGAAAGGATCGGGCTTGGTATTTTTGGCTCCTCGAGCAAGACTCGAACTTGCGACAAGGTGGTTAACAGCCACCTGCTCTACCAACTGAGCTATCGAGGATTAAAAAGTAACAGGCATGTACGACAGCAAGCAACCTGTAGGCGCACGAATATAAACGACCATGGCTGGGCTGTCAATATCTTTTTGTCACTCTTCCAACTGAAAAAACGTGTGCCGCACTCTCCATCTGAAACAGTCAGAATTACAGGCCCCTGCAGCACTCTCCGGCATCTTTACCGGCTACGTGCCGGGAAGCTGGCCATGATTGCACTGACCGCCTCATTGATATTCCGGGTGACCTTTTCCGGGCTATTGTTTGATCCGATACGATCAGTTCCGCTTCCACGCCAGATCAGCTTATGCTGGCCGGGATCCAGGACATCGACAATAATGGTTCCCTCTTCATACTCTCTGGCTGTGGTTGTCCGCAGGCCCCTGCCTCGATTCCAGTACGGATCTCTGGCCAGTGCCCCGTATCCGTAGGGACTGTAGAAATGATCAATGGATTCCACCTGTAGTTTTTTATCAATGGCACCAAGCCAGCTCACCACAAAATCAGCTGAGGCAGCATCGGTCTTCACATAGCCCTTGGCTGCAAGACTGCTTTCCACAGCCGACCGTACCCGCTCCACAATAAGATCGTTGTTGACCCTGGCATCACTGCTCACTGCCTTGCCGTCATCCAGCCAGGCATAGGTCTTCAACCTGGTAAAATCGTAGGTGGGGTTAAAGTCACTACTCACCCTGAGCGTTGAACATCCACCCACAAGAAGTAACAGAAACAGAATACAGCCGAAAAAGACTCTTTTATTCATGGCAAATTCCTTTTACGAAAATTATCAGAAATACCCCTTCACTCAGAAGAGACCAGCCGCTTGACCGGTTGTCACTGAGGCGGGGCACCAAACATTCCTTTGAGCGCTTCCATGGCCTGTTGCATCTGCTGCTGGTCCTCAGGGGACATCTGCTGCTCCTGATTCTGCGGCATGCCAGCCTGTTTTGCGGCACTTTCTGGGTCTTTGAGCATGGCAATGGTCTGCTTTGCCAGTTCCCGTGCCACTGCATCCGACTGCGAGTCAAATCTGGGCTCTATGCCTTGCGGAAATCGAAAATATGTATCTGCAACCCTTCCTTTATCCACGGAAGTTGCCTCAACCTTCATCTTCATGCCCATCATGTTGCTTTCCACAAGAAGGGCCAGGCCGGAGCCATGGATACTGTAAACCACAGTTCCCATCACCTCGGCACGATCACAGTTGAACCCGAGTATTTTTCTGGCGTTCTGCCGGACATTGCCTCCAAAACCTTCGGCCATGGCAACCCCCATCTTCTCACCATTTTCCCGAACTCTTTTTTGCTCGGCCTGTGAGAGTTTTCTATACTCTTCAATCATATACTTCTCGGGATTTACGCTCTTGGTACCAGTCCCTTCTGTGATATCAAAACGATACAGCCAGTCATCAGTACTGATGTCCACGGTTTCATTGACCATGGTCATTCCCATCATGGTGGTCCTGGTGGTGTGATAGGTGGCAACTTCACGGCCATAATCACGAATATAGCTTACCTCACTGCCATTTTCCATACCGGTGATGGCATAGTGGATGGTTGCATTCTCAAACGGCAGCCTGACTTCCCAGGGACTGTCGCCTGCGAACACACGCAGTGGCAACAGAATCAGCAGCACAAGCCAAAACAGACCCCCCTTACTCATAAACATCCCTCCGAAACCATGACAGCTTTGTGATTTTTTCCGTATTCAACACGGTATGACCACAATTTAGCAATGACTCGGAAATTGTACAATCTTTTCCTGTTATTCTTTTTCCCTGTGGATGGCAAATGGCGCCCAGCTCTGACAAACCGGCATCACCTCCACCCTGTTAATATTGACATGGGGCGGACGATCAGCAATCCAGTGAACAATCTCAGCAATATCCCGCGGGGTCAGGGGTTCAGTGCCGTCATAGACCGCATCCGCCTTCTTCCGGTCCCCATGAAAACGGACCACCGAGAACTCAGATTCGGCAAGGCCCGGTTCAAGGTTTGAAACCCGCACCCCTGTCCCGTGAAGATCAGCCCGGAGGTTATTGGAAAACTGCTCCACAAACGCCTTGCTTGCACCATAGGCATTGCCGCCGGGATAGGGCCAGGATCCTGCGATGGATCCCATATTAATGATATGGCCGCTCCCTCGACTCACCATGGCTGGAAGCAGAGCACGGGTCACATACATCAGACCTTTGATATTGGTGTCCACCATGGTCTCCCAGTCATCAAGATCCGCCTCCTGAGCCGGATTCATACCGAGTGCCAGCCCTGCATTGTTGAGCAGCAGATCAATATCCGCATGAGAGTCGGGCAGATTTTTTACCATGGCCTCAACTTGGGCACGGTGGCGGACATCGCAGACCACCGTATGGATCTTCACATCCGGATGTTCTCTGCAAAAGTCCTGAAGCCGTTCCTGACGACGCCCCGAAAGGACCAGGTTCCATCCGTTTTCTGCAAACATTTCGGCACATGCCCGGCCAAACCCTGAAGTGGCACCGGTTATAAATGCTGTTTTGATCATCCTTTTCCCGCCTCCTCATTAAAGCATTCAGCAGCCATCTTCATGTCACCGGGACTGAGATAAAAATGGGGTGCTATTCGTATATATCCTGATCGCTCGGTAACTACTATTCCATGCCTGGCAAGCCGTTCCACCAGGAGAGCATCAGCATCCCGTGGCAGCACCGCCAGTATCCCGGAACGATGCTCATCAGCAAAGAGCAGAGGTGTATACAGATCCTGATCCAGATGTGCCAGAAAAACATCCTGCAACTCAAAGACCTCTTCCCTGATGCCCTCCATACTGTACCGCAGAAAAAGCGAATCAAAGAGACCGTTGAGGGCTGCCAGATGCTCCCAGGCAAGGGTGGAGTATTCAAATTTCCGCCCGTCCACATGGGGGTTCCAGCTGTGATCCAGATATTCAAGGCCCTGCTGCATGGATGATGAACCCACCATGGTCAACTCTATCTTATCCCGAAACTCCTCACTGGTATAGAGAAGACCGGAGCCAAAGGGCCCCATGAGCCACTTCCAGCACGACACGGCCACCGCCGCCACATTATACTCATCAGGATAGAGCGGGAGCACCCCCACACTCTGGGCACCATCGATGACAAGGTCGATACCACGTTCCCTGCAAAAGCCACCCAGCTCCATAAGATCTGCAGCATAACCGCTGGTAAACTGTACATGACTCAGCGCTATGATGCGGGTTCTGGGGCTTACCTTCTCTTCCAGCTCAGCCATTGACCAGCCACGTGGTGCCGTCACAGCAGACAGACTTCCCAGGGGATCCGTGTCACCGAGAAGGAGCAGCTTCACCCCCCGTCTCTCCTGGAGACGCCAGGGATAATGGTTGCTGGGGAATTCATGGACATAGCTGATGATCTCATCACCCGGCTCAAAGGGGTAGCCGTTGGCCAGCAGACACATGCCCTCTGCCGTATTGTGGGTAGCTGAAATATTTGCAGCATCGGTATGAAACAGTTCTGCACATTTACGGTGAAATCTGGGTAAAAGATTAAAATAGGGCGGCAATCCACTGATCCCCCCTTCGGCCATGGCCTCAAGAAAGTCCCGGGCAGCATCCTTTGCCTGAAGGGCCATGGGAGAGATGGCGCAGTGGGCCAGAAACAGACTGTTTTTTTTTGCTGGAAAAGCTTCCTCACTCTTATCAAACATTGCTGTAACTCCTCTGCTTAGCGGCCTTATTGAAAGATCCCGAATCCATACAGAAGGGTTCAGGAAGGATTACGAAAAGCTGTGGTGCTCAAGGACCAGATCAGCACAACTGTTATTGATATGGGCAAAATCAAAGACAAGCTCAGGCTTCCGCCTCCCCTGTTCATCCACCAGATACTGATAAATATCAATAAACGGAATCTGATATTCCAGACAGTACGCGGCATATGCCAGGTTCAGCTGCTCTGTATAGGCGGTTCGCTCGGCGTGGGTGGCAGTAAAGGGATAGCTCAGACCCTGTTTCCACTTTTCGGCAGCCGGCCCCTTGAAATCACCGGTGGGTATAACGTTAAAGATATGGATTTTATAGCCATCCTGCCGCAAATCACGGACATAGGAACAGTACCGCCTGGCTGTTTCCTCAATGAGCTGATTTACAGGAACACCCAGCTGATCATGTTTATATTTGATATGGAGACGGACATCCACTTCACCGAAACAGAATATCAGCTCTTTGTCAAAAAGGGCTGATATGATTTTCAGAAGTTTCTTCTCATGACGTGGCAGATTGTAGGCCGTCCTGCCGTCAAGCTTATTGTAACCAGACAGCACCCTTGAATCAGCAATAACCCCATGGTTTTCAAAACAGCGTCTGGAGTGACTGTCACCCACGGCAAAGATCTTTCTCTTCATTGGATCAGGGCAGGGTCATTTCGTTCCGGATTCCATGAAACCATCAGCGTATGGCAGCAGGGATTCACCGGTGACTGTTTTCAAATTGTGACGATTAATATAGAGACTGATGAGGGAGAGCGCCAGACGTGACTGGGTACGCACCAGATCCCGCTGCACCTCATTGAAACGGGCCAGCGACTCCTGCCCCGCCTTGTAGCCCTCCTCCACAAGATCGCGACTCTGTTCCACAAGCTTCACCGAGGCCCGCTGCAGTTTCAGCTGTGCCCTTGCCTGATCCAGGCGTGTAATTGCCTGCCGCACCTCACTGGCCACTCTGTTTTCCTGCTGGACCAGTAGTCGTGCAGCCTCACGCCGATAGGCCCTGGCCTCGGCAATCCTTGCCTGATCTCCACCACCCCGGAAAATGTTATAGGAGAGATTTACCAGAATACTGGAGCCAAAATCGTCCCCTTCAAAACCCATGTCATCAGTCCGGTTTCCATTCAGGGAGCCATTGAGTGATACCTGCGGATAGAGACGTGCCCGGTTCACCCCGACGGTGGAATCTGCCCGCTGCAGGCTTAATTCCTGACGCAGCAGATCAGGCCGGTGTGTTTTTGCAGTCTTGAGCAGATCATCTGCTGAGAGTTCCATGAAATCACTGTCTTCAACCATCTCCACCGGAAGCAGATCAAGCCCCCGGGGCATGGTCCCACTTTCACGCCCCAGCAGCACAGCCAGACCGGACAGGGCAAGATCATAATCCCGTTCGGCAAGCAGAATATCCGTGGAGGCATTGTTCATCTGCACCTGAAAATTCAGTACGGCAGAGAGCGAACCTGCTCCGGCATCCATACTTGCCCTGGCCTCTTTTTCCTGGTTTGCGTTAAAGGCATAATCTGCCTCGGCAATGGCTTTATTGGACAGGGCAAGCTGCGCGGCATAGTAGCTCTCTGCAACCGATTGCAGAAGCAGGCGCATTCCATCCCTTCGTGCCTGTTCGCTCTCCTGCTGTCCATATTCAGCGGTGAGTTTTGAAAACTTCCTCGCAAAGCCGTCAAAGAGGAGCCAGGATGCACCAAGGTTGACCTTGTAGTTTTCACTGTTTCGATCAATATCCGCTCCCCCCAGAAGCAGAGACTGGACAGCTGCATCATTTGCAGACATTCGGCTCGTTACAGCCGTTCCACCTGCATCAATGCTTGGCCAGTAAAGTGCCCGTACCTGTTCAATTTTCTGCCGTGCCTGCTCCACCCGCTCTGCGGCAGCGGCAAGGGAGGGATTATCCTGCAGGGCTATCTGCTGCGCGGTCTCAAGGTCAAGTATCTTCAGCTCATCCAGACGTTTTGTCTGTGCAGCTGCAACTGACGTAAAAGACAGAGTCAGCAGCATGAAAAAGAAGGCCGCTTTCCAGTTCACCGTTATTTCCTCTATACTTTTCATTGAAATATTCATCTCCACTTCACAGTCAGAACGACCCGCTACTTCTGTATAACTCTGGGCTCAACAGACTCACGTGTCGGCCAATCCCCGGTAATTCCTTTCACCACCACCCGCCTGAGATCATTAATTATCACCAGCAGACTTGGAATCAGAATCAGTGTCAGTCCCGTGGCAAAAGCCACCCCTCCGGCCACGGAAAGGGCCATGGGAATGAGAAATTTGGCCTGCATATCCGTCTCCATTATCAGGGGCGCCAGACCACCTATGGTACTGATTGAGGTGAGAAAAATGGCCCGGAATCTTCGGGCACCGCCCTGGATAATGGCGTCAAAGAGTTTCATCCCTCCACTGAGGTTTTCATTCACCCGTTCGATGAGAACAATGGCATCATTGATCACCACTCCTGAAAGAGCCACCATCCCGAAAATAGACATCATCGAAAGGCTGTATCCCAGAAGCAGATGCCCTAAAATGGCACCAATGATGCCAAAGGGGATGGTAAAAAGAATAATAAAGGGCTGTATATATGATCTGAATATGGTGGCAATGATGACAAAAATACCCACCATGGCAATGGGAAAGCCGACTTTAAGGGAAGCAAAGGACTCCCTGGTGTTTTTCTTGGAACCCTGCATGGCAAGGTGAATCCCCGGATAATCATGCTTGAGCTCTTTAAACGTCGTTCTGCCCAGTTCAGCAAAAATCTCCCCTGAATTCGCCTTGCGGTTATTCACCTCGGCGGTCACCTTGATCCGCCGCAGACCGTCCGTCCGTGAGATGGTCGAAAAACCGGGCGCAAAGGTGATATCCGCCACAGAGAGCAGGGGAACCTCCCGGCCATCCGGGGTACGGATATAGACCTTTTTAAAATCGGAAATCCGACTCCTTTCATCGGCGGTGTAACGCACCTTGACCCGTATATCATCGGAACCCCGCTGCAGCCGGAAGGCCTCACGGCCATAAAAACCGGCATTGATCTGACTGGCAAGATCCTGAACCGTAAGGCCAAGGGTGGTGGCTTCTGGTTTTAAAGCCAGCTGCAGCTCATTTTTCCCCTGGGTGTAATCGGAACGTATCTGATAAACCCCCTTGAACTCCTTTAAAGCCTCCTGAAGATCATCAGCGGCTGCAAGGAGCTCATCCATATTCTGTCCCTGCAGCCAGACTTCAATCTCAGCTCCCGAAGGCCCTGCCTGCATTCCCTCAAAGGAGAGGCTTTTCACCCCGGGAATCCCACCCACCTCCTCTTCCCAGGCAATGAGCAGATCATTGGAATGGACACCACGTTCTTCCGAGGGCAGAAGA